>JBDUBZ010000252.1:0-6204 GCA_040003745.1 Terriglobia bacterium | reverse complement strand
AATGTCGGAGGTTTACGGCAACGCGTCCAGTATCCATCATTTCGGGCAGGTGGCAAAGCAGAAACTCGAGCGGGCGCGCCGCGATCTGGCGCGATGCTTCGATTGCGATCCGCGGGAGATCGTCTTTACCAGCGGGGGCACGGAAGCGGATAACCTCGGGATTTTCGGAATTGCGCGAGGCCGGCAGGGCCATGTCATCACGAGCGCGATCGAGCATCCGGCGGTGCTGAACGCCTGTGCGCAGCTGGAGCGCGAGGGGACGAGCGTTTCGCGGCTGCCTGTGGGTTCGGCGGGTATTGTCGATCCGGACGATGTGAGCCGCGCGCTGCGGCCCGATACGCGGCTGATCACGATCATGCATGGCAACAACGAGACCGGGACTCTGCAGCCGGTGCGGGAGATTGCCGGCATTGCCCGGGGCGCCGGGGTTCCTTTCCACAGCGATGGCGTGCAGACCGCCGGGCGTGTACCGGTCAGCGTGCGCGAACTCGGGGTCGATCTGTATTCGGTGAGCGGGCATAAGTTCGGAGGGCCGAAGGGGGTGGGCGCGCTTTACGTACGCAAGGGGGTCGAGCTGAGCCCGATGCTTTATGGTGGACACCACGAGCGGGACCGCCGCGCCGGAACGGAAAATGTTCCGGGAGCCGTGGCCCTGGCGGCTGCCGCCGCCCAGGGTGGGGGATGGAACGCTCTGGCGCCCCTGCGGGACAGGCTCGAGCGGGGCATTCTCGACGGGGTTGCGGGCGCGCGTGTCAACGGAGACAGGGTGCGGAGAATTCCCAATACCTGTAACATCCTCTTTGATGGAATCGGCGGGGAAGCGATGGTGATTTCGCTCGATTTACGCGGCTATGCGGTATCGAGCGGTTCGGCGTGTTCGAGCGGCGCGGTGGAACCGTCACATGTGCTGCTGGCAATGGGACAGACGCCGGAACAGGCGCGATCGAGCGTGCGCTTTTCGCTGGGGCCCAGAACGACCAGGGAACAGGTGGATGGATTGGTTGCAGCCGTTCAGGACGCGGCGGCGCATTTGCAGCGCATTGCGCCGGCGGTGATGCATGTCTGAGCTGATTGCGGTAGCGATGTCGGGCGGTGTGGACAGTTCGACGGTGGCGGCCATGCTGAAGCGCGATGGCTTTGAGATTGCGGGACTGACGATGCAGCTGTGGAACCAGCGGCGCCTGCCTGAACTCGCGACGGAAGCGGCCACAGAAAACACTACGGGCCGGTGCTGCTCGCTCGACGATGTGTATGACGCGCGGCGCGTGGCGGAGCACGTCGGGATGCCATTTTATGTGGTCAATCTCGAAGAGCAGTTCGAACGGCAGGTGATCGCGCCTTTCGTGAGCGAATATCTGGCGGGACGCACTCCGATTCCGTGCACTCTCTGCAACACCTTCATCAAGTTCGACGAATTCCTGGAGCTGGCCGATTCCGTGGGAGCGAAAGCCATCGCTACCGGCCATTACGCGCGGGTGGAGCGCGATGCCGCGACGGGCCGCTGGCAGATGAAAACGGCCGTGGATAGTTCGAAAGATCAGACCTATTTCCTCTGGGGATTGACGCAGCGGCAGCTGGCGCGAACGCTTTTCCCGCTGGGGGCCATGATGAAGGCGGAAGTCCGGCAGCTTGCGGTGGAGCTGGAGCTTCCCGTGGCGGGCAAGCAGGAGAGCTATGAGATCTGCTTTGTGCCGAACGGGGATTACGCCGCCTTTATGGATGCCTGGCAGAAAGAGAAGGGTATGGAACCTGCCGCCACCGAAGGGGCGCTGCTGAATGCGGACGGTAAAGAACTGGGGCGCCATGCGGGCGCTCATCACTTCACAGTCGGGCAGCGCAAGGGTCTGGGGGTTTCCTCGGCGGAACCTCTTTATGTGATTGCTACCGATTCGCAGTCGCAGACGGTCACGGTGGGCAGTGGAGAGCGGCTGCTGCGCTCGACATTGGTTGCGCGCGATGTGAACTGGCTCTCCTGGACCGGCCTCAGTGAGCCCACGCGGGCCCGTGTGCGCATTCGTAACCGGCATGTTCCCGCCGCGGCCACGCTTTATCCCCTGGCGGAGGATCGCGTTGAGGTCCGCTTCGATCAACCTCAGCGTGCCATTACTCCCGGACAGGGAGCGGTTTTCTACGCGGAGGATCTGGTCGCCGGCGGCGGCTGGATCGAATAATCTGGCCGATCGCTCGGCGGGCCGTAACCGCTTCGAAGCGGCTCTGGCGCGCGCCGTCATTCTAAGTCTCGAACACACGCCGAAGGCATTCGCGCTGCAGCTTGGCGCCCTCTATGCCCGCGGGCTCGACGCCGCCGTACCACGGCTGCGCAGGATAGCCCGCCGCAATCTGACGTTCGCTTATCCGGAGAGCAGCGCGGCCTGGCGCGAGCAGACCATCGATGGGGTGTTTCGATCAATCGGCCGTTTGTTGGTGGTCTTCGCACGGCTGACGCGGATCGACGGTACCAACGTGAAGGGCTGGATCCGCTATGAAGGGTTCGAACACTACAAACAGGCGAAAGAGCGAGGCAGGGGCGTGCTGTTCGCGACCGCGCATCTGGGGAACTGGGAACTGAGCGCCTTCGCCCATGCGTTGCTGACGGAGCCGATGAACGTGGTGGTGCGGCCGCTCGACAATCCTTTTGTGGATGAGCTGGTAGAGCACCGGCGCGGGCTTTCCGGGAACATGCTGATTTCCAAGCGGGAATTCGCCCGCGGCATCCTCCAGGCACTTCGGAAAAACGCTCCGGTGGGTATTCTGGTCGATCAGAATTCATCCGGTGAAACGGACGTCTTTGTACCGTTTTTTGGCAAGCTGGCGGCGACGAGTCTCGCGTTTGCGAAGCTGGCGGCGCGCAGCGGCGCGGCCGTGATTCCGGGCTTTGCGGTGTGGAACGAGGCGGAACAAGGCTACGTTCTGCGCTTTTATCCGGAGGTTGCGATCAGCGGGGATGCGGCGGAGGACACCGCGCGGATTCAAGCCGCGATTGAAGCGGCGATCCGGGAGAATCCGGACCAGTGGCTGTGGATCCACCGCCGCTGGAAGACGCGGCCCGCGGGCGACCAAAGCGTGTACGATTAGAGGGCATGCGCTTCAAGCGGTATCAGCAGGTGCTGATGGTGCTTGGACTGAGCAGTGTCGCCCTCGCGGCAGCGCTTTGGTTGCGCTGGACCGGCGATGCGGTGCTGCCCTTCCTGGCGGCTGTTTTCACCAGTGCCTGGTTCTTCGGACTCCAGGGCGGCCTCACGGCGATCGCTTTTTCGAGCGTCTTCGCACTCCTCGTAACTGTGCCACCGGACGCCAGAGGCGGCGTTCAGGTAGCCGAGCTGGTTGTCTTCGGCTTCGCGATCTCATGGTTCGTGGAGCGGGCGCACGAGCACGCGCGGCGTTTCCGCTCCATTGTGGCCGGAATTTCCGACGCCTTCATCGCAACAGACTGCGAGGGGCGGGTCTCCTGGATGAACGAACCGGCGGAGACCCTGCTGGGTGTGAGTTTCCCCGACGCCGAGCGACGCGCGGTCGAAAGCATAGTGCATTTTCGCGATCAACAGACGGGGAAACCTGTGGAACCGCGCGTGAAAGAGGTTCTGAAGGGGGGCTCCCCGGCTGCGGGCGCGAGGAGGCTCATTCTGGCGCGCAACGGGCAGGGTGCGGAAGTCGATGCGGAAGTAGAACAGACGATCGCGCCTATCCGGGACGAGGAGGGGCACATTACGGGCGCTGTTCTGACGATCCGCGATATGACGCGCCGCCGCGAGGCCGAAGATCAGCTCAGCCGCTCGCAGAAAATGGATGCGCTGGCGCGTCTGGCTGGCGGCGTGGCGGGCGACTTCAACAACCTGCTGACGGTGATCACAGGCTATGGCGAGATGCTGCGCGGCGAACTGGTTCCCTCGAATCCTCTGGGGCGCTTTGCCGACGAAATTATCTTCGCGTCCGATCGCGCCGCCGCCGTGACCCGCCAGTTAATGGCGTTCAGCCGGCTGCAATCGCCCCAGACGAAGGTGCTCGATCTGAATGCTTCGATTGCGAGCGCGGAGACGATGCTCAGGCGCCTGTTAGGGGAGAGCGTGGAGGTGGTAACGATTCCCGGTCCGGGCGTGCTGCGCGTGAAGGCCGATCCGGGCCAGATTGAGCAGGTGATTGTGAACCTGGCCATGAATTCGCGCGACGCGATGCCCCATGGCGGGAAGTTCATGATCGAGACCGCGGCCGTAGACCTGGCGGCCGATGCCCCGCACAGGCCGGAGGGTCTGGCGCCTGGAGGTTATTTGCTGCTGACCGTCAGCGACACCGGAGACGGAATGGATACGGTCACGCAATCCCGCCTGTTCGAGCCTTTTTTCACCACGAAGGGGCAGGGCAAGAGCACAGGTCTGGGGCTTTCGATTGTTTACGGGATCGTGAAGCAATCGGGCGGCGACATCGGTGTTTACTCGCAGCCTGGCCATGGCACCATCTTCGAAATTTATCTTCCCAGGTGCCGGGAACAGGAGGCCGCCGTGGGGCGCAATGTGCGGGGACCCCGGGGGACGGAGACCATTCTGGTGGCCGACGACGACGACGGCGTCAGAAAGCTGGTGCATGCGGTACTGGCCACGAGCGGCTACACGGTGGTGGAGGCCGCGGACGGTAAGGAGGCGCTGGCGCTGTTCCGGGCGGGCGCTGAAAAGTTCGGCATGGTGCTGACGGATGTCGTGATGCCCCAGATGAACGGATTTGAGTTCGGGAACCTCATCGCGGAGTTCGCGCCCGAGCAGAAGGTGCTCTATATGTCGGGGTTCAGGGACAGTCCTCCCGCCGGAATGGAGCGCGAGCGCCCGAGGCTGTTTCTGCATAAGCCGTTTACGCCTGATTTGCTGCTGGCCAGAGTGCGGGAAGTGCTGGATGGGAAGCTCGATGCCCGGGGTTAGGTGCGGTATAGGGTAGGGAATGTTTCAGAGCGCAGTTTCGGAATTCATTGCGCCAGTTCGGCGAGAGTGCCGGGATCGACTATAACGCGCGAAATCCGCTCGGTTCAACATCATCTGGGAAGTTCCTGCCGATCAGTACATCTTTGTGCGCCTGAATGGCGAAACAGGGGCATGACATTTCTGTGATCCGGGGCGGGCGGGGTATTTAAAACCCCACAATCTGTCGAAACTATTGACACCAGCGGGTGTTAGCGATTACGTATGTAATAAGGTCGACGCTGGTCGGGGACCGGTGGAGGGGTGAGAATTGACAAAGAAAACCTGGGTACCGCCGACGCTGGCGTGTCTTTTTGGAATTAGTTTCTGGGGTTTAACTCCATCGCAGGCGCAGCAGCCGGAAACGCTGCAACTCGAAGACACCGCACAGTTTACTGCGACCCAATCGGAGTGTACGTTCTTTGGCGCGACCCGCGAAAGGTTCCTTCCGAAGACCAGTAGATTCAGCGAGTCGGTGCTGGGACGGGTCACCCGTCTGGTATCGCAAGGATCCACGGCGGGGGCCGTCGCGAGCCGGGAGAGGCCGTTTACTTCGTCGGCTCTCGGCAACGGCAACCTGATCGACAAGTATATTTTCCAGGATTTGCAGGCGAATAACATCACGCCCGCGGGGAAAACGACGGATCTGGAATTCGTGCGGCGCGTGACGCTCGATCTGACCGGGCGAATTCCGACGCCGGATGCGGTTACCCAGTTCACCCAGAGCACGGATCCGAACAAACGCGCCAATCTTGTGGATCAGCTGCTGGCGAAACCGGAGTGGGTGGATAAATGGACCATGTTCCTGGGGGATCTTTATAAGAACACCGCCGCCAATGTGCAGGTTACAATCCGGCCGGAAGGCCGCAACGCTTTTTATAAATACATCCACGATTCACT
This sequence comes from Terriglobia bacterium, assembly GCA_040003745.1. Lineage (GTDB taxonomy): Bacteria > Acidobacteriota > Terriglobia > Bryobacterales > Bryobacteraceae > BOG-234. The sequence goes on along the minus strand of JBDUBZ010000252.1, from coordinate 361 downwards.
TGCCGCGAACAAACCTTACAACCAGATCGCTTCCGAAATTATCGGAGCGCAGGGCAGCAACAGCTTCGACCAGACGAACGGACAGATCAACTATTTTCCGCTGGGGATTGTGGGCGGCGGGCCGGTACAGGATATTTTCGATTCCCAGACAGCCAATATCGCCGATCATTTTCTGGGCCTGGCGCACGTAAACTGCCTTTTGTGCCACAACGGGTCGGGGCATCTGACGACTTTGAGTCTCTGGGGCAGCAGAGCCACACGAACGCAGGCATGGCAGCTTTCAGCATTCCTGTCGCACACCTGGACCCGGTCGATCACGACGCCGCAGGATCCGGTTAACGCCAAGGCGCGATACAACTAC
>JBDUBZ010000251.1:0-6210 GCA_040003745.1 Terriglobia bacterium | reverse complement strand
GCGGCGACGGCTCCGGCGGGATCGCACGGACTCTACTGGCTGCCTTATCTGATGGGCGAGCGCACGCCGCATCTGGATGCCCAGGCGCGCGGCGGCTGGATCGGAATCACGGCGCGGCACCGGCGGGCGGAGATGATCCGATCGCTGATTGAGGGCATTTCTTACAGCCTCAAAGATTGTCTGGATATCGTGGAATCGCTCGGCGTGGGAATTGAATCGGTGCGGGCGTCCGGCGGAGGGGCGACGAGTCCGTTCTGGCGGCAAATTCTGGCTGATGTTTTCGATAAGCCGGTGGTCACGCTGGCTTCGCAGGAAGGTTCGGCTCTGGGCGCGGCTCTACTGGCGATGGTGGGCACGGGCGAATACGCAAGCGTGCCGGAAGTCTGCGGCGCCGTGGTCAAAGAGACGGCGCGGATTGAACCGCGAGCGGAAAATACCGGCGTTTATGCCAGGGGGCACGGAGTGTTTCAGTCGCTCTACCCCGCACTCAGGGATTTGTTTCCCCAGATGTAGTCAGGGACGCGATGTAGTCAAGGCCTGATCGAGATCGGCAATGATGTCGGTGGAGTCTTCAATGCCGACAGAGAGCCGCAGCAGGTTGTCGTTAATACCGAGGCGTGCGCGATGTTTGGGCGCCAGCTCGCGGTGCGATGACATGGCGGGATAAAGAATGATGCTGTGAACGTCGCCGAGTGAGGTGGCGGGCACGATCATCTTCAGCGCATTCATTACGCGGAAGATCTCTTCGCGGCCCGCTTCTTTCACTTCAAAGCTCACCATGCCGCCGTACAGGCCCGGCGCGAAAATGCGCTTGATATTGGCGGCGTCGGGATGCTGGGGATCGCCGGGAAAATACACGCGGCTCACGGCATCATGCGTCTGCAGCCAGGAGGCGACCCGGGCGGCGTTGAGGCACTGCCGCTCCATGCGCAGCGGGAAGGTTTTGATGCCGCGCATCGCGAGATAGGCTTCGAACGACCCGAGAATAAAGCCGAGGGTGCGCGACAGCATGCGCAGAGGCTCAATAAATTCTTCGGTGGTTACGACGGCGCCGCCCAGTACATCCCCGTGACCCGACAGATACTTGGTCAGGCTGTGCACCACGATCGAGGCTCCGAATTCAAGCGGGCGGATGATCATGGGCGAGGCAAAGGTGTTGTCGACGATGAGGGGCACGCCGGCGCTTCTTGCCATGGCTCCAATGTGGTCGATAGCGGGGACGCGGAGCAGCGGATTCGCCACCGTTTCCATCAGAATGGCGCCGGGCTTGTGCTCTGCTATGGCCGTTTGCACCGCGGCTTCGTCATCGAAATCGACGAAGATGGTTTCGACTCCCGCGGGCTCGAAGATCTTCGTGAGCAGGTTCAGCGTCGCGCCGTAGAGCAGTTTCGCCGCAAGAATGACGCGGCGCCGGTCGAGCAGCGCGCATTCAATCGCCATGTGGAGCGCGGCCATGCCTGAGCTGCAGGCGAGCGCACCGGCGCCGCCTTCAAGCGCGGCTACAAGTTCTTCGAGCGCATCGTTGGTGGGGTTCCCGTAGCGGCCATAACTCTGGCCGGGCATTTCGCGCGCGAAGACCTTGTCGAGTGTGTCGATGTCGTTATAGATGAAGGTGGTGGCGGTGTGGATGGGCGTCGTCACCGGCACCCAGCCGCCGCCTCGTTTGCGGTCTGCCGTGTGAACGGCTGAGGAATTGATCTTCATTCTGGTGTCACTTCCGCTTCCAGCTTCTTCTTGTCATTTGCGCTTCCAGCGCGCCCCGTCTTTGGTGTCTTCGAGGATGATGCCCCGCTCGAGAAGCGTGGCTCGGATCTGGTCGGATTTTGCGAAATCGCGGGACTTTTTGGCGGCGGCGCGGTCCGCGATCAGCTGGTCGATTTCAGCTTCGGAAATGCCGCCCTGCTGAGCGGACGGTTTTAATACATCGAACACTTCATCGAACAACTGCAGCAGCGAATGGGCCGCGGCCAGATTGCCCGCCAGAAATTCGCCCGCATCGAGTGCGCTGTTGGCTTCACGCAGGAATTCGAACACGGCCGCCAGGGCTTCGGCGGTATTGAGATCGTCATCCATGGCGGCCCGGAACTCCAGGTGGGCGCGTTCCGCGTGAGCGGCGATGGCTTCGTTCGCGCCTTCGCCGAGCTTCGCGGTGTCGAGCCGGAACTTGAAATTCCGCAGGCGCTCGATGGCCGTGCGGGCGGAATGCAGGCCGTCAAAGGTAAAGTTCAGGCCTTTGCGATAAGGCACCGAAGCCAGGGCATAACGGATCGCTTCGGGCGAAAAGCCCCGGCCGAAGAGATCGCGTAAGGTGTAGAAATTCCCGAGGGATTTCGACATCTTCTGGCCATCCACCAGCAGAAACTCGGAATGTACCCAGAAGCGCGAAAACGGCTTGCCGGTGAGGCTTTCCGACTGCGCGATTTCGTTCTCGTGATGCGGAAAGATCAGGTCAACGCCGCCCGCGTGAATGTCGAGCGTGGCGCCCAGGTATTCGATGGCCATTACGGAGCACTCGATATGCCAGCCGGGGCGGCCGCGGCCCACCTCCGTATCCCAGGCGAATTCCCCTTCTTTAGGCGCTTTCCAGAGCGCAAAATCGCGTGCGTCGGTCTTTTCGTATTCGTCGGATTCCACGCGCGCCCCGGCCACCAGGCTGCTGAAATCGTGATGCGAAAGCTTGCCGTAATCGGGGAATTTGGCGATCCGGAAATAGATCGACCCGTCGCTTTCGTAAGTGAAGCCGCGCTCTTCGAGCCGGTGGATCGCAGCGGCCATTTGATCGATGTGCTGCGTCGCTCGCGCGATACGCTCCGGCTTTTCAAGGCGCAGGGTCGCGCAGTCGTCGAGAAACGCTTTGGTGTAAATCTCGGTGTATTCTTCGAGGCCTTTACCCTGCGCGACGGCATTGCGAATGATCTTGTCGTCCACGTCCGTTATGTTCATGACATGGTCGAGCTTGTACCCGGAAGCCCTGAGCCAGCGGCGCAATAAATCGTAGAAAACAAACGTTCGGAAATTGCCGATATGAGCGAAATCGTAGACCGTGGGGCCGCAGGTATACATCTTGACGGAAGTGGCGTCACCGGGGGTAAACGGCTCGACCTGCTGGGTCAGCGTGTTAAAAAAACGCAGGGGCATGTCTGGGAGACTTTATGGTAACAGCGAGCGGTGATAAGCTTACCTGACGAATGATGCAGGAACTCGAAAAGAGCCGGCAGGCACTGGCCGAGGCTGTTGTTGGGCTGACTGACGAACAGACTCGGCAGGCGCCCGCGCCGGGGAAGTCGTCGATTCTCGATATCGTCGAGCACCTGGCGGTCTCCGAGCGCGGAATGTTCAGCGGTTTCGCCGCGGCGCAGACGATGGATACGCCGTTCGGCAGCCACGCGAAAGCGGCACAGCGTTTTGAGGCGGTCGGGGCAGGTTTGCAGGCAGTGGAGGCTCCGGAGGCCGCGCGGCCAACGGGCCGTTTCTCGGATCTGAAGCTTGCGCTGGCGGCTTTCGATGCCAGCCGCCGGCAGACTATCGACTTTGCCATTCAAAACGAAGCCAGACTCGATTTTCTGGCCGCGCGGCACCCCGTGGCGGGTCCGTGCAGCGGCTATAAACTGCTGATGATCATGGCCGGACATACGGTTCGCCACACGAAGCAGATTTGGGCCATTCGATCCTAGTCTCGGCCGGGGAGGCTTCTGGCGATTTCTACGCGGCCGAACTGGTTCAGGAACTGCGCCGTCGGCATCCCGACTGGACTTTCTTTGGCTGCGCGGGCGCGAAACTTCGGGCAGCGGGGGTGGAGCCGGTCATCCGGACCGAAGATCTGGCCGTTGCAGGCCTTGTTGAAGTACTTCATCATTTACCACGCATCTGGTTGAAATTTAAGCAGTTGATTTCGGCGGCGGCAAGCCGCAAACCCGCGCTCGCCATCCTGACGGATTCCCCGGATTTTCATTTTCGCGTGGCCCGGAAGCTCCGGAAACTGGGCGTTCCAGTCGTATATCTGGTTGCCCCGCAGGTGTGGGCCTGGCGCAAAGGCCGGGTAAAGACTATGCGCCGGATCATCGACCGGCTGCTCTGCATCTTCCCTTTTGAAGAGGCGTTTTTCCGTGAGAATGGCGTACCGGTCACTTACATCGGACATCCCCTGGCGACGCGGGTCCGGCCCTCTTTATCGAAGGAGGAGTTTTTCCGGAAACACAACATACCGCTTGACCGTCCTTTGATAGCAGTGTTGCCAGGCAGCCGTCGCGGCGAGGCTCTCCGCCATCTTCCGGAGTTGAAAAAGGCGGCGGAGATTTTGACCGGCGCGGGCCGGCAAATGAGTTTTCTGCTTCCGGCATCGTCGACCTGTGGCGCCGCGTTTTTTAACGAGCCGCTGGCAGGAAGCGCGATCCGGGTGATTGAGGGCGAAGCATGGGACACGATGGCGCATTGCGATGTGGCTTTGGCGGCAAGTGGAACCGTGACTGTTGAAGCGGCGCTGCTGGGCGCTCCTATGGTGACGTACTACCGGGTTACCGGATTGAGCTGGTCGATCGGGAAAATGCTGGTGGATGTGCCTTTTTACTCTATGGTGAATCTGATTGCGCAAAAGCGGGTCGTCCCGGAGCTGATGCAGGGAGAAATGACCGGTGAGCGGATCGCCGCCGAGACGGTACGGCTGCTCTACGATGCCGGCGAACGCGGGAGAATGAAAGAGGAGCTGGCGCGCGTGAAGGCGCTGCTGGCGGTGGATCGCGACGCCATGTCGCGGGCGGCGGATGAAGTCGAACGGGTATTGGGGGTATGAATTGAAAGCGATCAGATTTATCGTCTTGGGCGCTCTGCTGGCATCGATAACGTACGCGCAGGAAGACAAGCGGCCGCGTATCGATGTGGAAAGTTACACCATCGATGCGCAGATCAATCCCGACACCCAGACTCTGACCGCTCGTACCGCCGTGCGCTTTACGCCGCTGGACGACCAGACCACGAGCGTCATTTTCGAGCTGAACAACAATCTGAATATCTCAAAGATTGTGGATGACAAGGGCCAGTCGATCACGGGCGCGCGCAACCAGCAGGACAATACGGTCCGCCTGGCGTTCCCGAATGCACTCGCGAAGGGGCAGCCGGCGACCGTCACCTTTACTTATGACGGCCGGCTGTCGGGCACCGAAGAATCACCCGTGTATGGGATTAAGTTCGCGGCCATCCAGAACGATTATGCTTTCCTGCTTTATCCGGCGCGTTGGTTCCCGGTGAGCGGTTACACCTCCGACCGGTTTACTTCGAAAATGAACATCACGGTGCCGGCCGGCTTTCAGGTTGTAGGAAGCGGCTCCCCTTCCACGTCCGGGCAGGTGTGGAGTTTCGATTTCACTAAGGCATCGTTTCCCGGCGATATCGCGGTGGTGAAGGGTCAGCCCGTCAAGAATATGACGGAAGGGCTTACGACCACGCTGTGGTTTCGCGGAGCTGAGGCGGCGTTCGCCAACAACTACGGCGCGGAAACGGCGCAGATCCTGAGCTATTTCACCGGCATTTACGGACTGGCTCCGTATGCCAGCATGACGGTGGTCGAGACGGCCGACGGGGCTCCGAATGGATATTGCGCTCCGGGAGTTTTGTTCCTCGCACCGCATTCTATAGCCAAAGATGTGAACACCAATGTGCTGGTGAACCAGATCGCCCGGCAGTCGTGGGAAGTGGATGTTTCGCCGGTGAACCGCAATCACATGTGGCTCGAAAACGGTATGGCGCTTTATGCCGAGGCGCTGTGGGACGAGCATGAGAAGGGTGCGGCAGCGATTGAACAGCGCATGAAGGATTCATCGGTGACAGCGTTGACGGTCGACAACGTGCCGCTGATTCAGACCGCGCGTCTGGAGGATTACTCTCCCGAATACTGGGCGCTCAGCGCCAGCAAAGGCGCCGTCGTTATGCACATGCTGCGGAGCACGATCGGCGACGAGAAATTCTTTGAGACCCTGAAAGTTTTCCTGAAGCAGTATGCGTGGAAATCGGCGACCACGGAAGACTTCCGCAAAGTTGCCGAGGGCCTGACCGGCGAGGATCTGAGCTACTTCTTCATCCAGTGGGTGCAGTCGGATGGCGCGCCGGAGTTCAAGCTCGAATACACCATTTTCCGCACCACGAAAGGCTTCCGCGTGCAGGGCAAGATCGCGCAGGATCTGGACACGTTCCGCATGCCGGTGGATCTGCACATCG
>JBDUBZ010000250.1:0-6225 GCA_040003745.1 Terriglobia bacterium | reverse complement strand
ACGGAATGACCCGCGCATCGAAAGTTCCGAGCGATCCACGCTGGAGCGGCAGCACGGCATTGCATGCAGCCGTCGTCTCCGGGCAACCCGCTATCGTGAAATTCCTGGTGGAACATGGGGCTAAGCTCGATGCCAGAACCATCAGTGGCTGGACTCCGCTGATGATGGCAGGCGGCGTCTTTTTCGCCAATGCTAAAAGAGATTTTCCCGAAGCCGCCGCGATCCTCAGAAAGGCAATGGCGGAACAGGGGCTTGAAGCGCGGTAAGCAACTCGAAGGGCAGGGCTAGCCGAGAAGGGCCAGCAACTCCCCATCCGGATTGCTCACTACTCGGGTGTTGTTATCGAATACCATCGTGTCTCGTTGCGCCGGTGTATAGGCGGGCCACTGGGGGAGTCCCCTGGCGTTAGGGTTCCCCGTGGTTGCAAACGCGATCCAGGCAGCGGACATGCGCTGTGCCATCGCACGAGCCTGCGGCCCTTTGCCGGTGATCGGCCACGCGTCGACATTGTCGAATGTGAGTGGAACGTCGGTTCCGTGTACGGCGCCGAACTTGCCCTCATAGGGAACGGAAGGCCAGTCGAGACGATACATCCAGGCGGGTGCGGCCATTTGCGCCTGTTTGCGCTCCGCAACCGTAATCGCATTGCGCCTGAGCCCGCGATCCGTCGTGATACGGGCCAGCAGCAGGCATGGAGAGGAATGCGGATCTACAGCCCGGTAGTCGGCAACAATGTTATCCACCTTCTCTGCGGAAGCCCCAAAAGTGTTGCGCGCCTGAACCTTCATCTCCGCTTCGGTCAGCGCGAAATTGGTGATGTTCAATGCGCTGTCGTGCAGACAGGTGCCTAATATAATCGGCACGGCGGCTGAGACTGCGGGCGCGTCGGGGTCGAATGGATTCCGTGGAATCGCGACGCCATCGAGAACCGGGCCAATCTGCCTCGGTTGAGCGGCGATGAGCTTCTCGAGCGGCAGATCCTGCATCCGGCGCACGTCGGCTTTGCCGATGCCGAGTTGCTTCATCACCGCTCCAGCCGCGGCCGCGGCGGTCTCGCGCGAGCCCGTCTTCAGGGCAACTCCGCTCTGCATGGCGGCCTTGTGAAAAAGGCCCTTCGCGGAAGGCATCGCCATCAGGTGGCAGACCTTTGAGCCGCCTCCCGACTGCCCAAAGATCATAACGTTCCCCGGATCGCCACCAAAGTTCGAGATATTGTCGCGCACCCATTCCAGCGCCGCCACGCAATCCAGCATGCCGGCAACGCCGGACTGCGAGAACTCCGCATCGACATCCCCCAGCTGCAGATAGCCCAGAACTCCCAGCCGGTGATTGATCGTGACGACTACGACGTCACCTGCGTGCGCCAGAGGAGAACCGTCGAATACCGGGTTGCTGCTGGTTCCGGTAGTGAATCCACCGCCATGGATGGAAAACAGCACGGGCCGCTTCCCGGAGCGGAGACCGGGAGTCCAGACGTTCAGAACCAGACAATCTTCGCTTTGGCCGCCAGGCTGATTCAGCCACTGCACCATCTGCGAGTATTCGGTCGGGCTGCCTACCTTCTGGGGCGCGACATGGCCCCATGCGGTCGCCGCGCGAACGCCGCTCCAGGGCGCCGGACGTTTGGGCGGCATGAATCGATTGCGGCCGGCGGTGTCGGCTCCATAGGGGATTCCGCGGAACACATGAATGCCGTTCAAAGTCTGACCCTCAACCTTGCCATCGCGTGTCTCCACGACAGAGCCCGTGACGGCCGCGCGGGCGCTGGTTGAGCGGATCGCGAGTGAAGCCGCGGGCAGGAGCGCACTGGTTTTCAGAAAATGCCGGCGTCCGAAATCGGTTCTGGAAAGCATGATTGACGAAAGCCTATCACGATTGAAAGTTTAGAGAGACCGCGCCGTTCGCTCCGTAAGCACGGTGAAGACCCAGACCCGATCCGCTCGCCACAACTCCGAAATGCTGTGTCCTTTTTGTGCGGCCTGCACGTGAACTTCGCGTTGAACTCTCCGATGTAGCGCTCAAAGGAAGGTCACGTTGGACGCTGTCAATGGTGAGCGATCCCACGCGATACGATAACGTTCAAACGGGAATGCGAAAACACTCGCTGATCCTCTGCGCGGTGATGGCACTGCAGCCTCTTTGCTCTCAGGTCGCCCAACAGCCGCAGGGTGGACGAGGACCGGTTCGCGGCGACCCATTCCCCGGAAAGAAAAAACTGCTCGCCATCGGCGACGTGCGAACCGGCTTTCAGCACGATTCGGTTTCTCATGCACTGGCGACAATAGAGCGGCTCGGCTATGAATCTGGCGCCTATGTAACCTTTATCCGCACCGATTCGCAACTGCTCACCAAGGGGAAAATCGAACGGCACGATCCGCGGACGCCCGCGCTCGCGGCCAATATCAATGCGAAGAATCTCGACTTTTTCGATGCCGTTTTCTTCATCGGTACGGGCGAAAATGACCTTTCCGACCAGCAAAAGAAAGATTTGCTCTCATTTGTTCATGAGGACGGCAAAGGCTTCATTGGCGCACACACGGCTGACGACGCTTTTTTCACGTGGCCGGAGTTCGGCGAGATGATCGGGGGCTATTTCGACAATCATCCCTGGGGTGTTTTCGATGCTCCCGTCGTTGTGGAGGATCCGGGCTTTCCTGCGATGAAAGCGTTCGGCCCCTCGTTCACCATCCGGGATGAAATTTACGTTCACAAGGCGCCGTATTCGCGGGACAAGGTGCATGTCCTGGCGAGGCTCGATGCGAGCAAGCTCGATTTCGGCGCCGCCGTTCAACTGCATCGCACAGACAAAGATTTTCCGGTTGCCTGGACGAAGTCTTATGGCAAGGGGCGCGTCTTCTACTCAACCTTCGGGCACGCCATCGAATCGTGGGATAACCCGGCGGTTCAAAAGATGTACCTGGAAGCAATTAAATGGGCTATGCATTCGGGCGTGTCAGGGCCAGCGAGATAGATACAACGGGCGTCGAGATATAGCCTTCTCAGCGCGGTGCCGTGGCCGGGATGTCTTTGTCTCTCGCGTCCTGTTTGCCTGACCCGGTTTCGAGCACCTGCACGCGAACCATTTTTTGCCAAACTGTTTCGCTTCGCGGGTGGAATGCATAAAGATGCCAATGTGGCGGCCGTTGACCTTGTTGCCGGTGTCGGCAACGGTATAAATTCCGTTATGAACTCCGGCGCCGCGCACGCGAATTCCGGACCCCAGAGGCAGAGGTTTTGCGAAGCGCGGTTGCCAGCCAAGACGGAATCAGAAGTTGCAGAGACTGCCGACTGTCATGTAGTGAGCCTCGGTTCCAGCAGAACAACGCGATACGATCCGCGTGACGATGCCGCCCACAGAACCTCATATCTCGCCGAGAGACAAGAATGCCAGTGGAATCCAGCTGAGACTTGAAGGGCCGGCGCAGTCCATGACGAGCTTGGCCACCAACCTGCAACGTTGAACACGACTATGGAACCGATAGCGAGCTTCTCCATAAACAACTCGCTCTCGGAAATAACTCACAAGGATATGTGCGCCGAATGAAACCTACCTACATGAAATTTTTGCCTCTGACAGCCGCACTTTTCGGTCTGGCCCTGACGGGATGTCAGCAGAGTCCGGCTCCGGTGGTATCGGCGCCTACTCCCGCCGCCACGCCTGCCGCAGCGCCCTCTGCGACCGTGGAATCCAGCACGTCCAAAAGCGTTGAGGTGACGCCCGCCGATCCGACCGATCCTAACTCCCCAACGGTTAAGACAACAACGACGGAATCGAGCACAGTGAAGAAATAGCGCTCCGGGTACCAAAAACGAGGGCCGCCGCCAAATCGCGTAGAATCCCCGGGCGCGACTTCGGTACGATAGTAGCGAGCAGATTTGGCAAAATATAGAGACATCTTCCTCAGCTTGAAACAAGCGATCGATGAAGGAACTTACGGAGCGGGACTTCGCCTGCCAGGCGAACATGCTTTGGTCGCGACATACAAAGCATCACGGGTTACGGTAGGCCGGGCTCTCCGGGAACTCCAGGCGGATGGATACGTGGAAAGGCGTGTGGGCTCGGGCACTTATGTTCGCACAGAGCCATCAAGTCAGCACTACACCTTTGGCTTGCTTATTCCTCAGTTGGGACAGACTGAAATCTTTGAACCTATTTGCCAGGGAATGGTTTCCGCTCAGCAGTCTCAAGGGCATGTCCTCATCTGGGGCAGGTCTTTAGCCGGCGAGGATACCACGGAAGCTCAGGCAAGAGACGTGTGTCAGCGCCTGATCTCGAACAGGATTTCAGGCGTATTTTTTGCGCCGTTCGAGGACAATGCGCGTCAGGATGCCATCAATCGCACCATCACTGATATCCTCCGCGCCGCCGCGCTGCCAACTGTCCTGCTGGACCGGGACGTAGTTGCTTACCCGGATCGCAGTGGCTTCGATGTTGTAGGCATCGATAACCGCCGCGCCGGCTATGTGGTGACCACACACCTCATCGTGGCCGGATGCCGGCGAATCGGATATCTTGGTAAACCACACCTTGCCCCGAGTTGCGTCGCGCGAGCCGCCGGGTACCGTGACGCTGTCGCCGCCGCGGCGGACTCGCTTGACAAAGACGCCGGATTCGTAGAGACGCTAAACCCTCTGGATGTTAAGCGTGTATTGTCTGTGATGGACCGGCACAGACCGGACGGAATTGTATGTTCGAACGATCATACGGCTGCGCAGTTGATGCGGACATTTGCCGATTTGGGTATTGCAGTTCCGGGTGGGGTGCGGTTGGTCGCCTTCGACGACGTCAAATACGCCAGCCTCGTCGGAGTGCCTTTGACTACAATCCACCAGCCCTGTGATCACCTTGGCGCCGCTGCAATTCAGGCAATGATTCAACGTATCCAGAGCCCTGAGATGCCTGCGAGGGACATCCTGGTGAATTTTCGTCTCGTCGTCCGGCAATCGTGCGGCACGTAGCGAATACTTCATTAGTTGGTTCGCCGTTCCGGCCGCAAAGAACTGTTAACCGAAGGGTTGTAGGTTCGAATCCTACCTGAGGAGCCAAACTTAACTCGGAACTCGGCTCTACGCACTTAATGGGGGCAAGCCCCCTCCCCCTGACCGACCTCACGAACATAATACTCTGACCCTCAATCGGTAATTGGTGAAGTTTCTGAAGCCGTAAGCCTGCGCCGGAGCACTTCCATCTTGGTATGAAACCCCTCGGTGATGCCGTTGTTCCTGGTGAATCGCCACATGGTCGCGATTTCGTCTTTCCACACAAATGGAGCGTATTGCCGAGCTGAACCAACGGGGCAAGCCCGGCTTGGCGTAACTGCGCCACAGATTTTAAAAAGCGTGGCGGCAAGGTCACCAGCTCCCGGCACTTTTTCTGGGTATGGTGTTTTTCCAGCAGCAGATAACAAAGCCTCTGTTTGAAGCGGTAAATCTGATTGAGGGCCGGGTAGGCAGCCAGATAAGCGGAGAGTTTTTGATGCTGTTCCAGGCTCAGGTTGTGGCGGTGCCGGCGCATCAGGGAGATCAGCCCGCGGTTCTTCGAGCCCACCGGATCCAGATCGCGACAGAAGGCCAGAAAGTGGTGATTCACCAGCCGGATAACGTGGAACCGGTCAGCCACGATGCGCGCATTCGGAAAGTGTTGCGGGCGATGGCGCGATAAACCGCCGCCAGATCCATACAAATCACCTTCACAAGGTGTTTGCCTTCGAGCTTTTCCAGATCGGTTTCCAGAGCAGCCTCGCTGCGGCCCAGCACGACATCGTAGATTTTGTGGTTCTTCAGATCGCAAAATGTTGTCGCATAGCCGAGCTTGCGACTGAAGAAGTGTTCGTCAATGCCGAGGATCTGTGGACACAAGGGGCTGGAGCGTTCCCCGGCAACCTGCCGCAGATGAGCGCCGAACCAGCGCTCAATAGTGGCGCTGGAGATCTTTTCCCGCCGTGCCAGGCGGCTGCGGCTGATGCCGTCAAAGTGCTTCTGGCAAACACTGCGGCGGAACGGTTCGCTGGCCCGCATACGGGGTAAAATCCCGGGAAAGCGCTGCCAGAAGGTGCGGCGACACGCCAGACAAATGAACTTCCGCGTCTCCAGTTCGAGCACCGAGCGGCGCACGCCCCAGCTTTCGTGCCGCAGACGCCGAATCCGAAGATCCTTCTTCCGCAGCTTTGCTAGCAGGATGCGGAAAAACTAAGCTGCTTTGAGTTGTTTCCGGCCATTGCTGTC
>JBDUBZ010000020.1:0-20942 GCA_040003745.1 Terriglobia bacterium | reverse complement strand
TGATATTAAGTTTTGTCCATTTAAAAACTGTTGGATCAAGAAGATAAAGATCAGGCCGTTGCATTTCCCCACGGTGCTGGGAGCAGTGGTGCTCACCTACAACCTGCCTGGCGTTACGTCGTCTTGGAAATTTTCCGGCGAAACGATTGCCGGAATCTACCTGGGTCAGATCGCTAAGTGGAACGACGGAAAAATCGCAGCCGATAACCCGGGCGTCAAGCTCCCCGCGGCTGACATCCTGGTAGTGCATCGTTCGGATGCGAGCGGCACCACGTTCGTTTTTACCGACTTTCTTTCCAAAGTGAGCGCGGAGTGGAAGAGCAAAGTGGGTGCAAATACCTCGGTTTCGTGGCCCGTTGCCGGTCTGGGAGGCGCGAAGAACGCGGGCGTAGCGGGATCCGTGAAGCAGTCGGAAGGCACCATCGGCTATGTGGAACTGGTCTACGCGGCGGAAAACAAGATGCCGGTAGGCCAGGTTAAAAATGCCGCCGGAAAATTTGTAACGCCGAATCCGGCCAGCGTGACTGCCGCGGCGCAGGCGTCGAAGGATCTGGCGCCCGACTTCCGCGGTTCCATCACGAACGCGCAGGGCCCGGGTTCCTATCCGATCTCGAGCTACACCTGGCTGCTCATTCCGACTCACATCGAAGACGCCACGAAGCGCAAGGCGATCACCGGCTTCCTCGAGTGGATGCTGACGACCGGCCAGAAGGATGCGCCGGGGCTCTCTTATGCACCGCTGCCTTCGTCCGTTGTCGATAAAGAAAAGAAGCAAATCGCGGAAGTGAAATAGGTTCGGCCCATGGCTACCCCCGCCGCAGTAATCGAGCCAGGCTCCGCAAGAGTCAAGCCATGGCTGGGCGCCGATGAAGTGGCGCGCGCGATCACGATGGTATTCGCCATAGCGATCCTCGGGATCGCAGCGCTTTTGGTTTTCGAGCTTTGGACCAACAGCGCTCCCTCACGCCAGAAGTTTGGCTTTGGATTTCTGACGTCGGCGCTCTGGAATCCCGTCACGGACCAGTTTGGCGCCCTGCCTTATATTTACGGAACCATCGTTACCTCCACGCTGGCGATGCTGATTTCAGTGCCGCTGGGTGTGGGGGCGGCGATTTATCTGTCGGAACTCGCCACACCGCGCCTCTCGAGCGCCCTGACTTTTCTGGTGGAATTGCTTGCGGCCGTGCCCAGCGTGATCTTCGGCCTGCTGGCGATTTTCACGCTGGTGCCGCTGATGAGGTCGTATATCGAACCGGCGCTCAAGGCCGCTTTTGGTTTCCTCCCCCTGTTCACCGGACCCGCTTATGGGTTCAGCTATCTTGCCGCCGGAATCATCCTGGCGGTGATGACATTCCCGTTTATCATTTCGGTTTCCCGCGAAGCTCTGCTCAGTGTTCCTCGTGAACAGCGGGAGGCGGCTCTCGCACTCGGAGCGACGAAATGGGAATCGACCTGGCAGGTGGTGGTGCCGTTCGCCAGACTTGGCATTCTGGGCTCTGTATTTTTGGGGCTGGCGCGTGCTCTTGGCGAAACGATGGCGGTCACGATGGTGATCGGCAACAATCCCGGAATTCACGCGTCTTTGCTGGCTCTCGGCTACACCATGCCCTCGGTAATTGCCAATGAGTTTGCCGAAGCCACCGGCGACGTTTATAAGTCCGCGCTGGTGGAAATAGGCCTGGTGCTGTTCTTCCTGACGATTTTTATCAACGGTATGGCGAGAATCCTGATTCTTGTTACAACAAGAAAAGGCTCGGGACGCGCATGACGGCCGCTATGCCTTCGCCGGCTCTACCGAAGGCGATGACCGCGCGCAACCGCCGGCGCAACGCACTCAACAACGCCATGCTCACACTCACTGGGGTGTGCGCGTTCATCACAGTGTCGATGCTGTTTGTGATCCTCGCCTATCTGGTCTACAACGGCGGCAAATCGGTGAATCTCGATTTCTTTACCAAGCTCCCGCTACCCACCGGGGAATCCGGCGGCGGCATGGGGAACGCCATCCTGGGCAGTATGGAAATCATCTTTTTTGCGACGCTGATCGGCGTGCCTGTGGGATTTCTGGCGGGCGTTTATCTTTCCGAATTCGGCGGTAAGGGCCTTCCTTTCGCGGTACGTTACGTCTGCGATCTGCTGAATGGCGTACCTTCCATCGTGATCGGTATGTTTGCGTGGATTGTGGTGGTCGCGCCCCTGCACAGCTACTCGGCCTTCGCGGGCGCAGTGGCGCTCAGCATCATGCTGATTCCGATCGCGGCCCGGGCCACGGAGCAGTTTCTCCAGGATGTTCCGAATTCCATGCGTGAGGCTTCGCTCGCGCTTGGCGCCAGTAAGTGGCGCACCATCGCGAGCGTCATCGTTCCCGCCGCGCGCAAGGGGATCATGACCGGCATGATTCTGGGCGTAGCGCGCATCGCCGGCGAAACAGCACCGCTGCTTTTTACGAGTCTCAACAATCAATACTGGAGCACGGGCCTCAAAGAACCGACCGCTTCGCTGCCCGTCATGATCTACACGCACGCGACAGCGCCCTACGACGACTGGCACCGGCAGGCGTGGGCAGCCGGCCTGGTTCTGCTGGGGCTGGTGCTGGTGGCCAACATCGCGGCCCGCACCATCATTTCCCGTGGGGCTTCGCTTCCGAAATAAGGATTCAGTGACTATGAGCAGTGCATTGACCAAACTATCCAACACCCAATCGACCGATACCGTTGCCGATACCGCTATGATCTCCGCTTCGAACGTCGTCGCTACGCCATCCGTTCCGAAGATGCGCGCCGTCCATGTCAATTTTTATTACGGCGACTTTCAGGCACTGCATGACGTCTCGCTGGATTTCGCGCCAAACAAAGTGACGGCGCTGATCGGGCCTTCGGGATGCGGAAAATCCACATTTCTGCGCAATCTGAATCGCATCAACGAAACGTTGCGAGACACCCGCCTCCAGGGCGAGATAACGCTGGACGGGCAAAATATCCTCGAGCATGATGTGACCGAGATCCGCCGCCGTATCGGGATGGTGTTTCAGCGGCCCAATCCGTTTCCCAAGTCCATCTTCGAGAACGTTCTTTACGGTCCGAAGATCAACGGAATGGTACCTCGCGGGCACGCGAACGAACTGGTCGAGAAGAGTCTGCGCCGGGCCGCCCTGTGGGAAGAAGTCAAGGATAAACTGCACGAATCGGCCTACGCGCTTTCGGGCGGGCAACAGCAGCGGCTGTGCATTGCCCGCGCCCTCGCAGTGAACCCCGAGGTTCTTCTGCTGGACGAACCGTGCTCGGCCCTCGATCCGATCGCGACGGCGAAGATTGAAGACCTGCTTGTCGAGCTGAAAAAGCAGTGTACGATCGTGATCGTTACCCACAACATGCAGCAGGCCGCCCGTGTCGCCGACACCACCGGTTTTTTCCTGCTGGGTAAAGTGATCGAGCATGACCGGACCGATGTGATCTTCAAGAACCCGGCGAAAAAGGAAACTGAAGATTACATCACGGGCCGGTTTGGTTAACGCGCCGGTCGTGCAACCCAGGGGAATCTATGAGGCCATTTGAAGGGGAACTGAACGCGTTGAACGGCGCGCTCCAGGAGATGGGTGCGCTGGTGGCTCAGTCCATCCATCGCAGCGTGCTGTCGCTGGTGGATAAGAATGAGGACTTCGCGCACCAGGTATTGCGCGATGAGGCCCGCATCGATCAGATGGAGATTCAGATCGACGATCTGGTGAGCAGCCTGATTGCTCGGGAAGCCCCGGTGGCGCGCGATATGCGCCTGGTTGTTGTGGGACTCAAGATCAACACCGATCTCGAGCGCATGGGCGACATGGCGGTAGGCATTGTGGAGCGCTCGCTTTCGCTGATGCGCCAGCCGCAGCTGCCGATCGAAGTTCCCTTAACCGAGATCGCGAACCTGGTCGAGTCGATGGTGCTGACGAGCCTCGATGCCTTTGTAAAACGCGACGCGCAGATGGCGCGGGGGGTACTGCTCTCCGACGATGGTGTCGATAGTCTGCGCAACACCATCAGCCGGCAGATGATCGATGCCATGAAGCAGAATCCCGATTACATCGAACGGGCGCTCGATTATCTTCTGGTGGCGCGCCGTCTCGAGCGCATCGCCGACCACGCCACCAATATCGCCGAAGACGTGATTTTTATGGTGAACGGCATTGATGTGCGGCATCGGGCGCCGGACCAGATCCCCTGAGGCGACAATGAAGGTTGACGGATCATTCTTCCTATTTAGCCGACGCTTCGGGATACACAGGGGTCGCAGACCGCGTCCTGCTTCCGCGCGATGAAAACGAGATTGCAGCTATTCTGCGCGATGCCACTGCGAGCGGCACACCGGTAACCATCTCCGGCGCCGGCACGGGTCTGACCGGGGGCCGCGTGCCGCACGGCGGGTGGGTCCTCTCGCTCGAACGTCTCAATAAAGTCGATATCCAACAGGGCTTTGCGATCTGCGGCGCGGGAGTGCTGCTGAGGGACCTCCAGGCTGCGGCGCTGCCCTCGCGGCAGTTCTATGCTCCCGATCCCACCGAATGGGGCGCCTCGATCGGCGGCACTATCGCAACCAACGCCAGCGGCTCGCGCAGCTTTCTTTACGGCGACACGCGCCGTCATGTGCGGGCTCTGCGCATAGTGCTTGCCAGTGGGCAAACACTGGCCCTGCGCAGGGGTGATAAGCCTCCACTGGTTCTTCCGGCGATTGCACCTCCGGCCACCACCAAGAACACCGCCGGCTACTATCTGCGGCCGGGCATGGATTATCTCGATCTTTTCATTGGCTCCGAAGGTACGCTGGGCGTGATTACCGAAGCGGAGCTGGGGCTGCTGCCTCTGCATGAGGAGTTGTTTACGGGCGTGATCTTCTTTGAATCGGACGACGCGGCGCTGTCCGCGGTCGATTCGTGGCGGCCGGTAGCGGGCCTTCGCATGCTGGAATACGTCGACGCGGGTTCACTCGATCTGCTGCGGCCAAAATTCCCTGAGATTCCCGCCCAGGCGCGCGCGGCTTTGTTGATCGAGCAGGAAGTGGCTGCGGGGGAACCTGCCGAAGACGAGTGGCTCGACAGGCTGGAGGCTTCGGCGGCCCTTACCGAAGCATCCTGGTTTGCCGTCTCCGCAGCCGACCGCGAGCGCTTCCGCCGCTTCCGGCATGCTGTGCCCGAGGCCGTCAACGACAAGGTTCGGCAAAACCATCTCACCAAAATGGGTTCGGATTTCGCCGTCCCCGTGGAGCGCAATGCGGACATGCTGCGCATCTACCGGGAAAGGCTGGAGCGCGAGTTTCCCGGCCGGTACGTCATCTTCGGCCACATCGGCGACGCGCATCTGCACGTCAATATTCTTCCGGAGTCGGATGAAGAGTGGGCGCGGGGAAAGCTCCTGATGAAAGACCTGGCGCGCAGCGCGGTGGAGCTTGGCGGTACGGTTTCGGCGGAGCATGGGCTTGGCAAACGCAAGCGCGATCTGCTGCCGATTCAGTTTTCGGCCGCTGAGATCGATGCCATGAAGGGGATCAAAGCGACCCTCGATCCTGGCGGTCTGCTGGGACGCGACACGCTTTTCGAGGCCACGCCGGGCACAGCGGGTTCATAAGCACGTGCGGCAATTCTGCGAGGTTGCATTCGTCGTTCTGACGGCGCTGATCGTATACATCGTGGCAGGCTATCCGCTGCTGCTTTTCTGGCTTGGGAAGCGCTGGGGCACATCCACGAAAAAGGCCGAGCGTCCGCGCACGATCTCGGTCATCGTCGCGGTTCACAACGGCGAGAATTTCCTGGCGGACAAGTTGAATTCCATTCTCGACTGCGGCTATCCATCTGAACTGATGGAGATCATTGTCGCTTCCGATGGCTCGACGGACCGGACGGAGCAGATCGCCGCGACCTATGCGGCTCAGGGGGTTTCGCTGCTGCGGCTGCCGCGCGGCGGGAAGCCCCGCGCGCTGAATGCCGCTATTCCTCATGCCCTCGGTGAAATCCTGGTGCTGACCGATGTACGCCAGGTGCTGGAGCCGCGCAGTCTGAGCCGTCTGATCGCCTGCTTTGAAGATATTTCCGTCGGCGTGGTCAGCGGCGACCTGGTCATTCGCGACGGCACGACATCCGGCGAAAAGAACGTGGGCCTTTACTGGCGGTACGAGCGCGCCATTCGCAAAAATCTGGGCCGGATCGATTCCATGTTTGGCGCCACGGGGCCGTTCTATGCGATTCGAAGGCAGCTGGCGGTGCCGATACCGGGAGACAGCCTGCTCGACGATATGTACCTTCCGCTGGCGGCTTTTTTCCGCGGTTATCGGCTGATAGTGGAAGCGCGCGCGCGAGCCTTCGACTATCCGACCGGCATCAAGACGGAGTTTGGCCGCAAGGTTCGGACTCTGGCTGGAAATTATCAGATCCTGAAACACTATCCGCGGCTGCTGACCTGGCGCAACCGAATGCTTTTCCATTACCTTTCCTACAAGATCGCCCGTCTCCTGCTGCCCTGGATTGTGCTCGCGATCGCAGCAGTGACTTTCGGGCTGCCGCAGCCCTGGATGCTGTGGGCGTTGATCCCGCAGCTTGTGTTCTATCTGCTCGCGGCCATCGATGGCTGGGTGCCGCCGGGTTCGCTGCCGAAGCGTTTAACGTCCCTCGCGCGCACCGTGGTTAGTCTGCTCGCGGCCTCGATTTTTGCCATGCGAATCTTCTTTGTTCCCCCGCGTGATTTGTGGCGGCCCACGCAGATCCACAAATAGCGATTGCCGTCAATACTTGTCAATACGTATGCTGCCAATACGTATGCTTTCAATACGTAACGATGCGAACCGGAGAGCCTTCCTCAACCACGGCATCGGCGGCAACTCCCGATGGCGGTCCTTCCGAATTCTCGCCATAAGCGATCAGCTTTGCTCCCGGAAAATAGTAATGAAGGGTCGGGAAATCACCATGCGGGATCAGGACGGTCTTATCGGTCAGATGCTTCGCGCGCATGGCTTCGATTAAGTCCGACGGCCGCGTGTCCGGGGCCGTTTCGAGTCTCGCATTCTCGATCCGCAGCGTATTGAGCATCAGCAGCGCGCACGCGGCTGCGATCATGCCGAGGGGCGCTTTGAGATGATGCCTGCCTACCCAGCCGACAACCGTGATAGCTGCGAACACGTCGAAGGCGGGCAGGAAAGGCAGCATATACCTCGCGCCCTCGGCGTTGACGCGAATCAGGAACAGCAGCATCAAAAGGCCGAAGACCAGAAAGGGCATTGGACGGCGATCGCGCATTCTTTGACCTGGCAGCGTTTGATCTGGCAGAGCCCGGTCCGTAATCAGAATCAATAGCGCCACCGCGAACAGCAGCCATTCGACAGGGGCGAGCACCCCGCGCGCCGCCCATGCCTCGCTGAAGGTCGCGCCCCAGGCGGCCTTGCGAACAACCGCGAGGTAGGCCATAAATATATAAGCTTTGGCGATGGCCATCCGGAACAACGCACCGGGCCAGACGATCAGGATCGAACCCACCAGCAGCGCCAGTGATTTTGCCGCGAAAAAGCGGTCGGCATGCAGGCGTTTGCGATGAACGAAGGCGAACCCGCTCAGCGTGAGTGCGAGAATCAGGCCGACTTCGAGCGTATCGATCGCGAGCGCGGTGGCTATGATCGCGGTGTACCAATAGCTGCGCCGCCCCGTCTCGAGGAATTTCACGAGCAGGAACAGACCCGTGAGGCTCACCAGGACGAACAGCTCATGCGGCGCGAGTTCCGTACTAACAGTGGTCACCACGCTCCATCCATAAAGCGCGGCGGCTAAAAAGGCGGCGGATGCAGCGCTCTCACTGCGAAAAACCCAAAGTGATCCGAAGTAAATCACGAGAATAACCAGGGCGGGGAAGAGCATGGAGAGTGCACGCACCGCATGCTCATCGGCTTTCCATGGCTGCAGCAGCACCAGCCAGTAGTAGTAGAGCGGGCCATGCCAATGCCGGTAAAAATTGAGGTCGCCACTATCGCGGATGAGCTGCGACAGCGCCGTCTTCTGTCTTGCGTCCTGACCGCGGCTCAGGCCTGTGCGCAGGAAAACAGCGAAACTTTGAGCCGGCGTGTCGAGATAGTTGGCGGCGAACCCGCGGCCTGCGGCATACATGTAGTCGGCCTCGTCGTAGGAATAGGGAGCCGAGCTGATCATAGGGCGCACCAGCCAGACGAAGCCGCCTAAAAGCAGGCACGCAGCCATGAGATGCCTCATGATTTCACCAGTGTTTCAATAGCCCGGTCCAGCACGCGCTGCCGTAACTCGGGTTCGCCCCCGCAGCCCTCGGCATAAAGGCGCCCCGCGAGCGCCGTGCGTCCCCTGAGATTGTCGTCTTCCCACGCACGGCGGATCATTCCTGCGAGCGCGGCAGGATCCTCCGGAGGCGCCATCAGTGCCTCGTCGCTCAGCACGTCATTAGCGGCCGGCCCTTCTGTCAGGATCACGCACTTCCCCATCAGCATCGCATTCAGGTAGGTCCCGATGCCGGAAGCTCCGATCCTAGATCTTACGATCGGCAGCGCGACCACCCGCGCCCCCTGGATGACCTTTATTAGCGATTCCGTGCTCCCATCGTCCTCCAGAATTTTCACGTTACGCGGGAGCTCCGATAGCGGCCGTGTAAACCGCGAGGCATGCCGCGCAAGCTGATTGAAATTGGGAGGCGGAATCGCCCCCGGCAGATCCGGCAGCATTTCCATAGCGGCGAAGAACGAATCGTAATCGCGCTCGGAGCGGCCAAAACAAAGCACGTAGTTGCCATCGGACTCTGCCTGTACATCGTGCTTGTATCGCAGGTTTGGCTTGAACGGCAGATACGACGTGCGGTCCGCACCGATCCCGTAATAGTCCTCATATCCATCGAGGATTCGAAAATACAGTGAAAAATGATCGATGCGTGAGAGCAAGGCCTTCTTCACCTTCGCCGTCATCCGGCTCGCCATGGTCTTCGGGCTGCGCAGCACGATGTCATTCGAAAGGATGGGGCGGCGCAGAAACGGCAGCAGTGTGTAGAGCAGTGCCAGTTGAAATGTCAGCTTCACGTTGCAGTTGATGATGATCAGGTCCGCACGCCGCGAGAGCTTCAGAATCTGCCACACGGTTTCCACCATGACGGCCTCGCCCGTCATCCCCCCGCTTGACCGCCATTTTTGTGGAAAACGCGGGAAGTTCGTCAGAATCAGCATCGCCGATTCAGGGTCTGACGGTGGCAGGCGCGAGAGTCGACTCCACGTCGATCAGGCCCGCGGCGTGCAGCGACTGCTCAGCGAGGTCGCACACAATGTGCCCAGCCATAATGTGCGCTTCCTGAATGAACTGGGTAATCGTGGAGGGCACCCGAAGGCAGACGTCGCAGAACTCAGCCATCGCGCCTCCCGAAGCACCGCTGAATCCGATGGCGATCATGCCGTGATCGCGCGCGTAGGCGAGAGCCTGTACCACGTTCGCGGAATTGCCCGATGTCGAGATGCCGATCACCACATCGCCCGGTGCGCCCAGGGCCTGGACCTGACGCGCGAAGATGCCTTCAAATCCAAAGTCGTTGGCGCTCGCCGTCAGGATAGAACTATCGGTCGCGAGGGAGATCGCAGCCAGGCCGGGCCGCAGGAAATGCTGGGTCAGCACGCTTACGAACTCAGCGGCAATGTGCTGGCTGTCGGCCGCGCTGCCGCCGTTTCCGCAAAACAAGAGCTTACGTCCGGTGCCGAGGGCGCGCGTGATCAGCCGCGCGGCTTCAAGCAGCGCCGGTTCGCATTCGGCCAGCATCGCTTCTTTGGTGGCGATACTGGCGCGCATGTGTGAACGCAATCGCGCGGCGGCGTCGTCCACAAGTTCAATAGGGATAAAACGGGATTCCATAATGATGTGTTTCGCGGCCTCTAAGAGATTATCCGCTGTGTGACCGGCGCGCAGCCCGGAGGCTTCGTGCTTTGCGCCGTACCCCGTTCGTACCAGCACGGATCGCGCCCCCACGCAGTTTGCCAGCTCAATGTCGCAGGGTTTATCGCCAATCACCCAGACTTGTCCAGGGTCGAACCCGAAGTCGCGGGCGGCATCGAGAGCAAGCTCCGGCGCGGGCTTGCGGCAGGTGCAACGGTCGTCTGGCGTGTGAGGACAGCAGTAGATCGCTTCGAGGCGAACACCGCGCGCCTCAAGCAGTTGTTCAAGGCGTAAATGGATGCGGGCCAACGCTGGGCCCGTTAACAGGCCGCGGCCGATCCCCGACTGATTGCTGACAACGATCAGTCCGAAGCCGTTGTCATAAAGAAGCCGCAACCCCTCGGCGGCTCCGTCGATGAGTTCCACATCCGCCGGATCGGCGAGATAGTTTTTTTCGACGATGATCGTACCATCGCGGTCGAGCAGTACATATCCCGCCCTTCGGTTGCGAATCACGCGAGCCGGTCCGATTGTGCGACGAACATGATCTGATAGCCGAGTAACCCCGGGAACACACGGGTGAAAGCCCGCAATATCAGGTTCACCGCCCGCATCGGCCACGCTCCCGGCGAGATGCCAAGGGCCAGTTCCAGCGGCATCACGGTCAGCTTCTCTTCCACGATTTGGTAGCCGCGCGATTCCAGAAAATCGCGGGCCGTGCGCCGCGTGAAAAAGCGCAGGTGCGTCCGGTCCAGAATGCCGCGATCGGCGTAATTGAATCGGCCGCACAACAGCGCCAGCCGAATCGTGATATTCGCGATGTTCGGAACCGAGACCACCAGCAGTCCCTTGTGCGCCAGCACCTCGTGACACTGGTCGAGAATCTTTTCGGGGGCTTTGAGATGTTCAAGAACATCCAGCAGCAATACACGTGTAAAACGCCTGCCCGGCATCTGCCGGATCACTTCGCCAATGCCATCGTCCAGATTGGCGCTGTAGTAGTCGTCGAGCGCGGAACCCTCGGCGGCTTGCGGCAGGGCGTCGATTCCGGTAATGCGATTGTTCGATCGGCGGAGTTCCCGCGCGAAGAAACCCTCGCCGCAGCCGATATCGAGAACGTCCTGTCCCGATCCCACCATCGCCATGGCATAGAGATGGCTCGACGCTTTGCTCTGCTTGATGGGGTAATGAACGAAGTATTCCTGAAACTCCGGAAACGACTGCCCACCGCGCAAAGTCTGCCGGTAGCGATAAAGCGCGGCCACCACGTCCTTTGCATATCTCAGGCCGTTGACGTAACAGATTTCACTTCCGTAATAGGTCGGGATGGGCACTTCCGCGATGGTGAAATGCTGATGGTGGAGCTTGATAATGATCTCGGTATCGAAGTGGAAATCATCGGTCATGCGCGAAAAATCGAGCTGCCGCAGCGCATGCAGATCGTAGGCGCGATAACCGCTGTGAAACTCGGTCAGGTGCAGGCCGAGAGCGTGGTTTTCCGCAACGGTCAAAATTCGGTTGCCCACATATTTGTAGAGAGGCATGCCGCCTTTGAGCGGACCGCCAAAAGTCTTCAACATGCGGGACCCGAAGATCGCGTGCGCCTCGCCTCTGACCAGAGGGCCGTAGAGATGCGAAAGGATTTCCGGGGCGTACTGACCATCGCCGTGGAGTAACACCACGATGTCGAACCCGCGGTTGATGAAATACTCGTAGCCCGCCTTCTGATTCCCGCCGTAGCCCAGATTTTCCGCGTGATGCAGCACTTGCAGCTTGGGCAGATCCCGCATCGACTTCATGCCGATGGCGAGTTCGTAAGTGGCGTCCTGACTCGCGTCGTCGAAGACCGCGACCTCTTCCACGTTGCGCCACACTTCGGGAGTAATGCGTTCGAGGACCTTCGAGAGGGTTGTGACGGCGTTGAAGGCGACGATCAGGATGCCGATTTTTTTGCCATGGCAGGCGGCAAGTTCCGCCTCCCCCTGCGGCACCGATTCCGCGCGCGATGCACTCTGCAATTCGTTCCCGGCGCGCGGTTCGTTCGCAGTGGATATCATCGGCGGCGATTATTTGGCTGAGTATACGCGAAATGAATATTATATCCGCTGTTGGACCCATGGCATACCGAGTCCGCGGTCCGGCCGCCATCCATTGATCTTCGTCCTGATGCGGCTTGAAAGATCGCGAGCTTTTGCGGAGACATGCGGAGTTAGTGAGGGAACGCGCGGGTCCACTCCGTCGCTGGCGCTTCTGCGCGCCCCACGCTCCCGAATAGCTTTATAGCCTCCCGGTAGGTGGAAACCGGAGGCGTGCGGATTGCATTGAGACATAAGACGCGTTATCCGAAGTTGAAATCCCGCCTGGCGCCTTAGTTCAACGCGGGCTTATGTCTTCGGTGATGCCCGCCCACAGCCGGCTTTATTTGATTACAACCACTGCCGGCCGGCGCCATGCTTGATTCCCGCGCGGCTTCCTCCGCGTATCGCGCGGTTAGGCGGTTCGCTCGGCGCACTCATACAGAAACAGGTCTCGTCTTTTGTTGGTCGGTCCCATCCGCAGGTCTCGCTCACAGAGTTTTACGCAGTCGAGACCCCGGCCGCGAGTTTCAGCCAAAGAACGCAAAAAAACGGCTAAAGAAAGACCGTCGCTCGTGTTTTCCAATGCCGCAACCATGTTGGATATTGTACCGGGATTGAAAGGCTTGCTGGATGCCGCGCTGTGAACCCGTGCGGTAAGGTACCGGCCCCCTTTCCCTGTCCGTGGATTGTGTCGCGGCGCGACCAGACCCGTCAAGGGTTCGCTGCGCCCGCGCAACACCCGCGCGAACACCCGCGCGCCCGTGACCGCCGCAAAGAAAATGCTCCTGGGTATCTGGGAACGGGGGCCCCGGACAGAGGCCGTTGCGCGTCAGCGGTACGCTTCCCGCCGATTGCGGATATGCAGGATCCGGCTCGAATCCGGATGCTCGTAAATGAAGCGTACCCGCCAGTCTCCGGCACGCAGCCGCAGATCCTATCCCGAGCCCTTCAGCTTCTTTACGTCGCCCTGCCCGGTCGTGGCGAAGCGCTCGATCGCGTCCTCCACCAGATCCGGTCCCGAGCCGGCAGGCGCTCCAGATCTTTCACCGCGGCAGGACGAAAGAAGACTCGCTTTACATGCGGGCTCGGCGCAGACGCTCGAACGGTACATCCGGCTCAGGGTCGGCCAGCGCCGCCCGCACTGCCTCGCGCTCCCGATCGCTCTCCGGCTCGTCGTCTTCGTCCGCCGTCAGAATCGCGAGCTCCACCGGATCCACCAGAGCCCGCAGTAGTTTCCGCGTCGTGGACACTTCATTCTCCGGAAGATGCTCCACCAGCCGATGCAGTTCTTCGCGACCCGTCATATACCCTTCCGCGTCGATCATACACAGTGTCCGTTATCCGAAGCTGCAACCCGGCCGCAGTCGCTTACAGGTAGAGTCGGCCTCCAGATACCCATCGCCGCACACGTCGCTTCCATACTGATCACGCCCGGCCCCCGATGGTACGAGCGCAGTTCGATGGCTGATTTGGCGATTGAGGCGTACGCGTGCAAGTCAGCGGTATGAGAAAAACGGACAAAAGCGGTCCGGCCGCCCAAAAGCACCACCAGGCATCACCGGCAAATAGAAAAATCGTTGTATCCTTTTCAGCGAGATACCGCTAAACCCCCTTGTATACCTCAAACTCCGTGAAAAACTCAAGACAAAGCCAAAGGAACAAGCCATGTCCTCCCCACGCGTCATTTCGGAACCCCGCCTCGCCGCAAACCGCCAGAACGCGCTCCATTCCACCGGACCCACCACCATCGAAGGCAAATTCCGCGTCCGCCTCAACGGCCTCAACCACGGCCTGACTGGCCACACCATCCTCATGCCTTATGAAGACGCCGCCCGCTACCAGGTCTTCATCGAAAACATCATCGCCAGTCTCCGCCCCGAAGGCGCACCCGAAGAGTCTCTCGCCCGCACCGTTGCCGATGGCTACTGGCGTCTGAATAGAGCCCGCGCCATCGAAAGCAACATCTTTGCGCTCGGAGCCGCCGCCAGTCCAGCCGCGCCCCTGACCCAGGCCCGGACGTACCTCGATAACGCCTGTCAGTTCCAGCTTCTGACCTTATATGAAGCCCGCATCGACCGCGCGATCCGCCGCAGCGCAGCCGAGCTCAAAGAACTCCAGGCGATCCGGCGCGCAGCCGAAGAAAAAGCTCTCGAAGAAGCCGCTCTCCTCGCGCAACTCGCGGAATCGAAAGGGAAAGCGTACGACCCATCGAGCGATGGGTTTGGATTTTCCAAAGACTTTCTTACCTGCCACATCCCCCGCCAACGGCGTTTCATGGAAGCTCGCGGGCACGTCCCAGGCCGCCTGAAGCGCGCCGCGTAACGCAAATCCGGATAGTTTGAGAGCCAACAGCGCCCTCGCAACCGCTATGGGCGAACGACCCCACAGTCCACGGAGCCATTGGACTAAGCGGCACTTTGCCGGATCAGCCCATCCGGGCATTGTGGAATACTGGATAGAGAAGCTTTGACCTCTCCATCAGATATTTCGTTGGCTGGCGCCGATCCAATTTCCAACGAAAACCAGGATAAATTCAACTCTTATACCGCCGGACGTCTTGCATACTGGACGGATTACGCACGCAATTTCGACCGCTGGCAGGGCGCGCGCGGATATTATCAACAGCGATTGGCCGAGGTGTATTCGTTCCTGATTCCTCCCGGGATGCGCATCCTCGAGGTGGGATGCGGGCGCGGCGATCTTTTAGACGCTTTGCGGCCAGCCTATGGGGTGGGCGTCGATTTTTGTCCTGAGATTGTGGCCGCCGCCCGAAGCGAATACCCGCGGCTCAGATTTGAAAAGGGGGACGCCCACGATTTCAATCTGGATGAGACTTTCGACTATATCGTTTGTTCGGAACTGATGAACGATGTGTGGGACGTGCAGCAGGTGCTGGAAAATCTCGCGCGCCATTCTCACCCCGGCACCAAACTCATTCTGAATATCTACAGTCGGCTTTGGGAACTGCCGCGCCGTCTTGCGGAAACCGCCCACATTGCCAGCCGCCAGTTGAAGCAAAACTGGCTCGCTCGCGAAGACACCGTGAATCTGCTGTATCTGGCGGGCTATGAGCCTATCCGGATGTCCCAGGAGGTTCTCTGGCCTTTCCGGACGCCGCCGCTGCATCAGCTGGCCAATAAGTATCTGGTAAGGCTGCCGTTGTTCCGGTCGCTGGCGCTGACGAACGTGATTGTCGCGCGTCCGCGGCCGAAGCCGCTCGATCGTGAACCCGTGGTCACAGTGGTTGTTGCCGCGCGCAATGAGGAAGGCAACGTCCCCAACATCTTCGACCGCGTACCCCAGATGGGCGCCGGTACGGAACTCATCTTCGTCGAAGGCGGATCGAAGGACGATACCTGGGGCGCCGTGGAACGGGAAATGGCGCGGCGGCCGCACATGAATGTGAAGTTGTTTCGTCAGACGGGCAGGGGCAAAGGCGATGCGGTGCGTCTTGGTTTCCGCGAGGCGACCGGCGATGTATTAATGATCCTCGATGCCGATCTGACCGTGGCGCCCGAAGATCTGCCGCGCTTCTATGAGGCGTGGCGCAGCGGCAAGGCGGAGTTCGTCAATGGTGTGCGGCTCGTTTATCCCATGGAAGACCGGGCCATGAGATTCTTCAATCACGTCGGGAACAAGTTCTTCAGTCTTGCTTTCACCTGGCTGCTGAGCCAGAGCATCAAAGACACGTTATGCGGCACCAAGGTTCTGAGCCGCCGCAACTACGAGATGATCGCGGCCCACCGGGCGTACTTTGGCGAAATCGACCCGTTCGGCGATTTCGATCTGATCTTCGGAGCCGCGAAGTACAATCTGAAAATTGTGGATCTCCCCATCCGCTACCGCGAGCGTGTTTATGGAGAGACCAACATTCAGCGCTGGAGCCACGGAATGCTGCTGATCCGCATGGTGATCAAGGCGATGCGCAAGATAAAGTTCGTTTAGGAAAATGGGTCAATGAAAAAAGCGCTGATTACCGGAATTACCGGGCAGGATGGATCGTTCCTCGCCGAGTTACTGCTGGGGAAAGGCTACGAGGTTCATGGCTTGATCCGGCGCGCATCCACCTTTAATACGGACCGGCTGGAACCAATTTATTCGGATCCGCATGAGCGCGGCGTCTCGCTGCTGCTCCATTACGGCGATGTGTCGGATGGCACCGGGTTGCGGCGCACGCTGGAAAAGGTGCAGCCGGACGAGGTGTATAACCTTGCGGCGCAGTCGCACGTAAGAGTCAGTTTCGACCAGCCCGAATATACGGCCGACGTAGTGGGCCTGGGCACGCTGCGCCTGCTTGAGGCTCTGCGCGACTATACCTTTGTCAGCGGGCGGCGGGTCAAAATATACCAGGCCGGGTCGTCTGAGATGTATGGCGCCGCCTCGCCGCCGCAGAATGAGCAGACGGCTTTTTATCCCCGCAGTCCGTATGCGGTGAGCAAGGTTGCCGCCCATTGGTACGCGGTGAATTACCGCGAGGCCTATGGCATGTTCATCGCGAATGGCGTCCTGTTCAATCACGAATCGGAACGCCGGGGCGAGACCTTCGTGACACGCAAAATCAGCCGGGCGCTGGGGCGCATCAAGATGGGTTTGCAGGACAAGCTCTTCCTGGGTAATCTGGATGCAAAACGCGACTGGGGTTATGCCGGAGACTACGTGGAAGCCATGTGGCTCATGCTGCAGCAGCCCGAGCCGGACGATTTTGTCGTCGCGACGGGCGAGGCTCATTCCGTGCGCGAGTTCCTGGATGAAGCGGCGGAATGCTGCGGGCTCGACTGGCACAAGTTTGTCGAAACGGACCCGCGCTATCTGCGTCCGACCGAAGTTGATTTTCTGCTGGGCGATGCCTCGAAAGCCCGCCTGCAATTGGACTGGAAACCAAAAGTGAATTTTCGGGAACTGGTAAGCCGGATGGTGAACCATGATCTCGATCTGGCCCGGCAGGAGGTCACTCTGACCAAAGCGGGACACACCTCCATGCTTCGGGGGGTTTCGCATGGATAGCAGCGAGATGGTTAGCAGCGCAAGTATCTTTGTTGCCGGACACCGGGGCCTGGTCGGCTCGTCCATTGTGCGGGCGTTGCGGGCGGCAGGTTATGAGAACTTGGTGCTGGCGGGTCGCGAGGAACTGGATCTGCGCGTCCAGTCTCAGGTGAAGGAATTCTTCGCTCGCCATCGCCCCGAGTACGTCTTCCTGGCGGCCGCGAAGGTGGGCGGGATTCTTGCCAACAGCACCATGCCGGCCGATTTCATCTACGACAACCTGACCCTTCAGACCAATGTCATCGATTCGGCCTGGCGGCATGGCTGCCGGAAGCTGCTGTTTCTCGGTTCTTCGTGCGTTTATCCCCGCCTCGCACCGCAGCCGATCCGCGAAGAGTCGCTCTTGTCCGGGGAACTGGAATCCACTAACGAGTGGTATGCGATCGCCAAGATTGCGGGCATCAAGATGTGTCAGGCATATCGCTTGCAGCACGGTTTCAATGCCATCAGTCTGATGCCCACCAACCTCTACGGGCCCGGCGATAATTTCGATCTCCGCAATTCCCATGTGCTGCCGGCGTTGATGAGGAAATTCGCCGACGCCGTGGCGACCGGGGCCAAAGAGGTAGTGGTCTGGGGCAGCGGTACACCGCGCCGGGAGTTCCTGCATACGGATGATCTCGCCTCGGCTGCGCTGTTTCTGATGCGGCATTATGACTCCGGCGACTGGATCAATGTCGGGACCGGAGAGGATCTGACCATCCGCGAGCTCGCCGAAAGCATTGCGCGGCTCACCGGGTTCAGCGGCGACCTTGTCTTCGACGCTTCGAAGCCCGATGGAACACCGCGCAAGCTACTCGATGTATCGCGTATCAACGCTCTGGGCTGGAAGGCGCGCATTCCGCTCGAACAGGGGCTCGCGGATGCGTATAGCTGGTACCTCGCGAATGTGCCTCAGACCGTCGGGCGATAGATGACGCGGGCTCCGCACAGAAGACAGGGGCTCTCGCCGCAGCACTGGCTGCTGATCGTATTTGCGATTTCCCGCGTACTTTACTTCGCAGCGGGCATTCGTTTCGATATCAGGCCGCTCGATCATAACTTCCAGATCGTCGATCCGCTGCTGATGAAGACGCGTCTTCTCGAGACGCTGTTCTATCTGCACACGCAGCCGCCTGGGTTTAACCTTCTGATCGGTGTGATCGTAAAGATTTTCCCCGCCTATGCGGCAGTCATTCTGGACGCGCTCTATATGGCGTGCGGCGCGAGCCTGTGCTGGTCGCTCTTCGGGCTGATGAGAATTCTTCAGGTACGCACGGCGGTGGCTTTCACGTTGACGGCGCTCTTTATATGCAGCCCGGGCGTGGTGCTCTTCGAAAACTATCTGATGTATGAGTACCCGATCATGGCCCTGCTGTGCGCGTCCGCGGTGATACTTCACAGCTTGATCGAGCGGCCCACTTTTCGCGTGGCGTCGCTGTTTTTCTTCGTGCTGACAATCATGATGTATATCCGCGCGGTATTCCAGCTGGAGTGGCTGGTTCTTCTCGTGGCGCTGCTCGCGTGGCTTATGAAAGGTCACCGGAAGATGATCCTGAGTGCGGCCGCCCTGCCTCTCGCGCTTGTGCTGGCGCTTTACGTCAAGAACGAAATCGTGTTCGGAACTTTCAGCACCAGCACGTGGCTGGGCTTCAATGCCGACACTATAACTCTTCATCAGCTGACCCCCGAAGAGCATGAAAAGCTGATCGCCGCGGGCCTGGTTTCAACGGTCGGGCGCATCCCTTCCATGGAGCCGTTGTCCGCGTTCCGGGGAATCGAGCCACCTGCGGCGCCGACGGAAATTCCTGTGCTCGATCAACTGGAAGATTCCACGGGGAGGGTTAATTACAACAACATCGGTTACCTGCCTTTGCACGCTTATTACGTCCACGACGCCAGGGCGATTATTCTTCACTACCCGAAGGCTTATCTCCGTTCTGTGGTGAGAGCCGCGTTCACCTACTTCCTGCCAAGCGGAGATTTTCCATTTTTCGACCAGAATGGGCCTCACATCGAGAGCTTCGACCGCATTTTCAACATCGTGTTCTTCGGCCAGTGGAAGACGGCCCCGAATCGCAAGGACCTTCGCGCGATCGAGGCTCAGGGCGGCAGTCTGCAGCTTCCTCTATATACCGGGACATATCTGTTGCTGGGACTCCCGGCTCTCTTCTGCTTCGGGCTGATTCAGGCATGGCGCGCATTTCGGCTGAGTGCCGAACTTAGTTCTTCCGCCATGGTATTGGCTTACGTGCTGTTCCAGATTGCCTATATCACCGCTATTGTGAGTCTCTTGTCGTGTTTCGAGAATAACCGCTATCGCCTGCCCATCGACCCGTTCTTTGTAGCGTTGCTTGGCCTTGCCATCGAGCGCGTCATCAGAGCTTTTCAATCACGATCAGGGCAAACATCGCCCACGAGCGCATTGCGGGCCGCATAGCGGTTTCTATACCTTTCCAAAGATTCCAGGTAAACGCCGGCATGACATTGCGCGTTGAAATGCCGCCGCATATCAGGTAACGAAACGGCATCAAACCCTCAGTGGAGAGGACCCGAAGCTGACGGAATTCCGTCTCGAATCGCGCCCGGTCACGCTCGAAGACAAT
This sequence comes from Terriglobia bacterium, assembly GCA_040003745.1. Classification (GTDB taxonomy): domain Bacteria; phylum Acidobacteriota; class Terriglobia; order Bryobacterales; family Bryobacteraceae; genus BOG-234. The sequence continues at coordinate 1,347 of JBDUBZ010000020.1, read as the reverse complement.
CCACGGTAAAGCGCCATTGGCGGAAGAGAGGGGACCGGCGCCGGAAAATACCCAGTCCTCAGCCGACGGGTCGAAGGGTTCATGATGCAGCCGGGTGTAGACTCCGCGCGACCACGGGGAAACCCACGGCTCGATGGCAATGATGCGCCCGCCCGACCGCAGACACCTCGAAGCTTCGCTCAGGAATGCCCGCGCGCGCGGAATGTGATGGAATACGTTCGACATACAAATAGCGCGCAGACTATTGTCTGCGAACGGCAGGCGACGGCCGTCCAGGACCAGACTGATGCCGGGGCAAAGAAAGACCTCGGACGTGATCAACCCGGGAATAGATTGTTCCAGAAATCCGGCGCCGGATCCAAGTTCCACAATCCCGCCCGGACCCGGCGGAAGATTCCCGGCGATTGCTCCATACCATTCCTGGTAGATTCTCTTAAGGAACGGTTTGTCTTCGATGATGGCGCGGCGGATGTGCGTGGTCGCCGGGTCGTCGAGATCGAGACCCCGGGTTAATGGGTGCGCCAGCAGATGATGCAGGAAAGAAGCCATTTATACCTTGTTGAGGTAACGAAGATAAACTTCTGAAAGCCGGGCGATGGAACGCTCCACTGAAAATCGGTCGGCGATGCTTTTCGCACCGGCATCGGCCAGGCGGCGCCGCAAATCCGCGTCATCGAACACGCGCTTCAGTTGAGCGGCCAGACCGGCGGCGTCCCTCGGCTCAAACAACAAGCCGCTTTCGCCATCGGCAATGAGTTCGGGATTGCCGCCCACGCGTGACGCGATTGCGCAGCAACCGCTCGCCATCGCTTCCATCAAAGAATTGGAGAGAGCCTCGGACGTGGAAGGCAATACGAACACGTCTATGGCGCGGAGCCAGGGCGCGACGTCATTGGTAGAAGGGATAAACACAACTTTGTCTGCGATATCAAGTGTGGACGCGAGTGTCCGCAGCATATCTTTTTCAGGCCCGTCACCAACGATCACAAGACGTGCCAGCGGCATCCCGGCAGAGGCTGCGGCGAAAGCGGAGACCAGCGTTTCAATATTCTTGATGGCCCGCAACACACACACGATGCCGACGACTATCGACGCATCCTGCAGGGATTGTGGGCGCTGTCTCGTCTGCGAGTGGAAGCGATCTGTGTCGATCGCGTTATAGCAGGTATCGATTGCACCCGCCGGGATGGAGTAGTCTTCCACCAGATGCTTTCGAATGGCGTCGCAATTGACCACGATGCCATTGGCCAGGCGATCGGAGATACGAAGGGGCGGCATGTATCGCGGTGGAACCAGTTCGCGATACGATCGCTGGCTGGAGAGAACAACGGGAACCCGCATCAACCG
>JBDUBZ010000249.1:0-6263 GCA_040003745.1 Terriglobia bacterium | reverse complement strand
GGCGATGCGATCTTCCATGTCCATGGTAAGGACACCCAGATTTACGATCGCAACCTGCCGATGACCGGCGTTCTCGACACCAAAAAGTACACCGACGAGAAAAACCGGTCGTGGATATTCCGCACCATCGGCTACGGTCACGGTGCGGAATGGTGGGGTGAATTTATCTCGACCCTTCGCATGTTCGGCTATGACTATGTGATTTCGGTCGAGCACGAAGACAGCATTCTTTCTCCTGAAGAAGGTTTAACGAAGGCCATCCGCTTCCTGGACTCTATTGTTATCAAGGAGAAGGCGGGAGCGGCGTGGTGGGTATAGCTTCGCCGGCATCGTTGCACCGCAACTTGTAATCCCGATCGCGCATCTAAAGATCTGAGAAACCAGGGGACTCATGTTTATGTTCAAAAGATTCGCCGCCGTGCTGCTGGTGCTTTCGCTCGCTTCTTTCGCCTTTGCACAGAAGAAGGAAAAGACACCGACGGAGCGCTCGGTCTCGGGGATCGTATCCGATGCTTCGGGTGCCCCGGTTTCCGGTGCGGTCGTGCAGCTCAAGAACATGAAGACCCTGCAGGTGCGGTCCTTCCTCGCGAAAGAGAAGGGCGATTTCTACTTTCATGGGCTGAGCACCGACGTGGATTATGAACTGAAAGCCGATTCGGCCGGCCGCACCAGCCCCACCAAAACTCTGAGTAGTTTCGACAGCCACACCGAAGCCACCATCAACCTGACCGTGAAATAACCGCACCGCGCACTCAATGCGCTATGCAACGCTGGACTTGTGTGGCGGCCCTGCCGCAAAATCAAGTCTAAGAGGATGACGACAGCCAGGCTCGAAGCCGCCGAAAACTCCGGATACGCCCGGGCGGACGTACTGCGCATGCTTCACGTCTCCGAGCGGCAGTTGCGCGCCTGGGAAAAGCAGGGGTTCGTCGAAACGTCGGAACGGTTTGGGTTCCCCGAACTGCTCGCTCTCAAAACGCTCAAAAAACTGCGGGAGTTCGATATCACTCCGCGCCGCATTCAACTCGCTCTCGCTTCGTTGCGGATGAGACTGACAGAGTTTGACCGGCCGCTCGCACAGCTTCGGATCACGGCAGAGGGCGGGCGCATCGCGGTGCATATCTCCGGGCAGAAGATGGATTCGATCAGCGGACAGTTGCTGTTCGATTTCGATGCGAAAGAAATCGAAAAACTCCGGTCGTTTCCGAAGGAGAATCCGGCGGCGGCGGACGCCGTTCGCGAGCACGATGCCGAGGTCTGGTTCCAGCGGGGCCTCGCGCTTGAGGAGACGGGCGCGCCGGTGGGCGACGCCGCCGCAGCCTATCGCAAAGCGATCGAGATTAACCCAAACGCATCGGGCGCGCTTGTCAATCTGGGAACAATCGCCTTCCGCGCGCGAAAGCTCCGGGAAGCTGAGGCTTTTTATACCAGAGCTATGACGGCCGACCCGTCGTATCCTCTTGCCCACTTCAACCTCGGCAATCTGCATGACGAGTTGGGGCAGGTGGAGATCGCGCGCAAGTATTATCAGGATGCGATCCGGCTCAATCCGCGCTATGCCGATGCCTACTTCAACCTGGCTCTCTTATGTGAGCGGAATCAGGAAGTGCTGCGGGCGATCGGCTGCTGGCAGGCGTATCTGAAGCTCGATTCCACCAGCTCCTGGTCGAAAGCGGCGCGCAAACAGCTGGACCGGCTGAAGCGCACCGTGCGGTCGAAATAAATTTACTTCAGCTCTTTCTTCAGCAGCGCGACTACGGTAGACGCCTCGAAGGCCCCGTTGTAGTGCTTTCCGTTGAAGAAGAACGAAGGCGTGCCGGAAACGCCGGCGACCTCACCCTGTTGCTCTTCTGCACGCGTCCGCGCGCGGTATTTATGGCTCGCGAGATCGGCCTTGAAACGTGCCATGTCGAGGTTCAGCTCTTTCGCGTAAGCCATGATCTTCTGATTCGACAGATCGGGGAAGCCGGCGTAAAGCAGATCGTGCATCTCCCAGAATTTGCCCTGTGCCTGAGCCGCGAGCGAAGCTTCCGCTCCGAATTCAGCCTCGGAATGGGTGTCGAGCGGAAACTGCTTGAAGACCAGGCGGACGTCGTTCGGCATCTTACGCATGACCTCTTTCGCCTCGGCGACCGCCTTCGAACAAAACGGGCACTGGAAGTCGGAGAACTCGATGATCGTCATGCGGGCCTTCTCGGGTCCGCGAATGGGATCGCCTTCGATTGAAATCTTGACCGGCTCGTCCAGCAAGGGTGGCGGCTCACCCGCGATTCTGATGATGTCTGCTTTGATGACTTCCGGTGTTTTGCCGTCCGCCATCTCCTTCGTGACAATGCCGGCAAGCTTGCGGCTTTCCGTACAGGTCGAATCGGTGACGCGGCATTCGGCGAGCTTCTTGTTGCACCCGCAGGTGCAGGCTTCGGTGCGGAGGAATTTGATTGCCGCAGTCTTTTTCACTCCGGTCAATCCATGCCAATCCACGCCAGGAATATCGGTCACCGCCTGCCAGGCGACGGCGGCGAGGCAGACTGCCGACATGAGGAAGGGAATTGCTAATTTACGAAGACTCACCCCTCTATCTTCTCAGAAACGGTCCGGCCTGAGTAGATCCGTTATTTTAAAGGGGATGAAACCCTTCACCGGCGTGATTCCGATTCTGGCCACACCATTCCATGACGATGAATCGCCCGATCGCGAATCGTTGACGCGCATGATCCAGTTCCTGGCCCGGCTGGGCGTGAGTGGAGTGACGTTGCTCGGCGTTCTGGGGGAATCGAATCGCCTCACGGATCCGGAACGCACGGAGCTGATCCGGACCGCAGTGGCGGCAGCCGCCGGATTGCCCGTGATCGTCGGTTGCAGCCACACGGGGACGGCGGCGACCATAGCGCTGAGCCGCGAGGCGAAAGACCTGGGCGCGGCGGCGGTGATGATCGCTCCCTCGCGGCAGCCTGTGCCAAACGACGATGTGGTCTTCAGCTATTACAAGCAGGTGGCCGAGGGCGCGGGCGTTCCGATTGTCCTGCAGGATCATCCGGCATCGACCGAGGTGCACATGCGCGCGGACCTGGTGGTCCGCATCGCGAAGGAGGTCCCAGGCATCGTCTGCATCAAGGCGGAAGCGACTCCGAGCCCTTCGAAGATCGCCGCTATCCGCGCGGGCCTCGGGCCGGATTGCCATACGCCGATCCTGACCGGGCTCGGCGGGCTCTATGGATTCTTCGATCTGGAACGCGGGTCGGAAGGCTTCAATACGGGTTTCGCGTTCCCTGAAGTGCTGCTCGCGATGATGGCGGCCAATAATGACAAGGCTTGGGCGATCTATCGCCGCTTCCTGCCGCTGATGGTCTTCGAGCAACAGCCCGGCCTCGCGATTCGCAAAGAGATTTTGCGCCGCCGAGGGCTGATCGGCAGCGCGCGCGTGCGCCACCCGGGCGGCAATATCGACGCCGCAGGCGCCACCCAGCTGGAACGGCTGCTGGCGCGCAGCTTTCCGGGCCAGGACATTACGAGGCCGCTTGAGATCGTGGTTTGAGAAATAGCGCGTGAGAAATAGCGCAACTGCCTCAGCGTCTTAAAATTGCAGAGGGGCCTGATTATGCCAGTCAACACCGTCGAGGAGCCAATAGAGATTTACCAGATCAAAGTCACTTTGCTCGATACAGATCCGCCAATCTGGCGGCGATTGCTGGTTCCCGCGGATCTGACGCTCGGGCAGTTGCATGATGTCCTGCAGGTCGCTATGGGTTGGGCAGACTGTCACCTGCATGAGTTCCGTATCGGGAAGCAGAGTTTCGGCAAACCCTCTCCAATGGACCAGGTCTTTGGCGGACCGCGCACGGTCAGTGAACGAACCGCACGCCTGTTCACCGTGCTGGGCGGCGCGCGGGCAAAAGCGGTGTATACCTATGACTTCGGCGATAGCTGGGAACTCGAAATCAAGGTTGAAAAACATCTGCTGCCCGAGCCCGGTCGCGTTTATCCTGTCTGCCTCGCGGGTGAACGGCGCGGGCCCCCCGAGGACTGTGGCGGCATACCGGGCTTTTACAATCTGCTGGAGGCGATCGCCGATCCGGAGCATGACCAACACGAAGAGCTCCTCGAGTGGTTGGGCGGCGGCTTCGATCCAAACTCTTTCTCGGTCGAGGAGGTCAACCACCGGCTGGCGCCGCGGCGACGTCGAAAAAAGGCTGTCGTGAAGAGCTGAAGGCATTCCTCCGGGAAATAGGTGTCCCAGGTTCTCGTGCAGGCTTGCTGAAATCGGGGACGAGGCTCCTCCTATGCCGACTCATGGGTGTATCGTCGCAGTGTCTTTCACCAGTACAATCGCGCTGAACCCTTCCGCTAATGAAGGCCGCCGCTCTCTGACGTTGATCCCGGATTATCATAGGTGCATGGTATTTAACGGACAATTAGTCGAAACCGTCGCGCACGGTTTTGACAGGCTGTGCGAGACGGGCGGGCGGCCTGTTACAACGATTGCAGGTCCTTCCCCCGCAGCCGATATCGAAATGAGCCGCGTCAAGGGCGTGCATGGTCCGCGCTTTCTCGACGTGATTCTGGTGGGCGGAGAATGAGGGCCGCGCCATGCTGGCTCTCGATGTTGGTGGCGGCGGGTGCGCTGGCGGCAAAGCCGCCGGCGGAGGAGCACGGTAAAGCCGTTTTCGAGCGTGTTTGCAGCAACTGTCATCCGTCGAGTGTTGTCCGCACCGTTGGCAATTCGAAACAAGGCTGGAAGGATCTGGTGAATGAAATGCTTCTCCGCGGCGGCTCCGCTACGCCTGATGAGAGATCTCAGATCGTCGACTATCTGGCGCGGAAGTATCCCCGGCGCCCGGGAATCAAGCCGAAAAGGTGAAATGGGCTTCGTTTTTTTCGTCGCGGCAGTAATGACGGCTTAGACACCCCGAGCCTCGATAGCGGCGAATGTGGCTTACACCTCAACCGATGGCGCTTGCGGCGCTCCGAGAGCGGACTGGTCAATCGATATCGAATCCGCGTAACTGGACACGCAAAGTTCCCCGAAGTGCACGAGAACCCGTCCTGGATCGATAACGATACGCACTGGTCTCTGACGTTAAAAGCCAACGCCATTGCCGCCTGGAGGGGACTCGGGATTAAATCTACCCGAACATCCTGCCCTCATCCGCCGAAGGCCCATACATCCCGGGGATCGCAACATCGAGCAGACGCAGATACACGCCCACTTGTGCCCGGTGGTGAATCAGATGGTTCATCACAACGCTGCGCAGCACTGTCGCGCGAGGCAGCGTCAGCACAATCTCCCCGTTGTATTTCAGCGACCACGGCTGAGCCAGATGCGCATCGGTCGCGCCTGCGATGGCGGCGCGCGCCAACGGGCGTACCTCATCGAACCTCGCCAGCAAATCGCTGGTTGACGCCGCTATGAACGGCTTCTGATCCGGCGTCAGCTCGAGTACGTCCCGGTTGACCGTTTCAACCGCCCAGAAAGGCAGTTCGGCCACGTGACTGGCCAGGCGGCCGAGTTCCATCGATTTAGCGTGTGGCTTCCAGGAAAACTTACCGTCCGGAACCCGTTCCAGCATCTTTCGGGTGCTGTCCATTTCCTGATCGAATTCCGGCAGCATTATTTCGCTTATAGTCATGTAATAGGTGTGTCTCCGGTTCGGAAGATAACACAACAGTTGAGATTCTCAATGAAGGTGAGTGGGTTCGTACAAAAGCCGTTTAGCGGAATCGTCTGGGACGTTGGCATACCATTGGGAGCCATCGCCGCGGCCACGGCCGTTACTTACCTGTTTGCGGGCGCTCTGGGGCCGAAAGTACCGGTGGCCACGTTCTGTTTTCTGCTCGCCGTTGTAGGCTCCGCCGCGCGCGGTTACAAGTCGGGAATCCTCGCGTGCCTGCTGATTTTTCTCGCCCTTCCGCTGGTATTCACTCCGCCGCGCAGGGCGGGGGGCCCGGCCCCCGGGCGCATCGCGTTGACATTCATGATCGCGCTGCTGGTGAGCGCCGTTGCTTCTACCAGGCGTCGCGCCGAAAAGTCGCTGCAGCTCAGCAATGAAGGCCTGGACCGCCGGGTAAAAGAGCGCACCTCCGCTCTTGAAAAAGCCAACGCCGAACTGGCGCAACGCGAAGAGGAACTGAATCTCACGAAGTCCCATCTGAATGAGGTGCTCGACAGCGTTTCCGAATCGTTTCTGGCGCTCGATCGCGACTGGCGATTCACTTATGCCAACAAGCAAATTCTCACCACCCTGGGCCGGAGCACCGAAGACGTC
>JBDUBZ010000019.1:0-21088 GCA_040003745.1 Terriglobia bacterium | reverse complement strand
GAAGGCATGCTTGGCAATGCGCTGGATTTTCTCATCGAGGGCGCCATCGTCGAGCTGCGCAAATACAACGGGAATCCGATCGGACTCCAACTGCCCATGTTCGTCGAACTGGATGTCGCTTACACCGAGCCTGGCGTGCGCGGCGATTCCTCCAGCGGCAGCGTGACGAAGATGGCAAGGCTTCAGACCGGTCTCGAGATCGGAGTTCCTTTGTTTATCAAAGAGGGAGAAAAGGTCAAGGTTTCCACGGAAAACCGCGAGTTTGCCGGGCGCGCATAATTTTCGGCACGTTCATATTTTGTTATCCACGGCGGCTTTCGACGGTGCCAGCGCAGGTGCTGCTGACAGGATCGCCCGCGGGCCGCCAGCCCGACGAATACACATTCGGTCCGGATTGGTTGTGGTCTGATCTGGTCCCTGCGAATGCCAACTAATCCTTTCGAGCCATCCCTGGCAGATGGGCAATGGCTCCGGCGATGGCAGGCTTCCTCTCGATTGCGGCGGGCATTTCGGGACGAGTTCTTCCCTGCACGGGATCGGCGACCGCCGGCGGGCATTGAGCTGCTCCCCATGCGGGTCCTTCAGCTCTGCGAGACGCACTGCATAACCTCTCGCTGAAAGAAGAAATGCGTAAATTTCAGCGGTGGCAGGTAACGGCTGAGAATATCTTCCGTGCGCGGCGTCCCCGGTCTTTACCCAGCGCGTAATAGCGCTCAATTTCCAAATCCATGTCCGCTCTCCTCCAATTGTGGAAAAGTTGGGGAATGTTAGCATCGACAACATGGCGTTAGGCAACATCGGTCGGGTCATTGCCGGGCAGGCGCTCGAGAGTACGAAAAAGGGCGTGATGGACGCGCTGCGATCCCCCGAACCTGCCAAACCTGTCGACAAAAGCCAGGGCGAGAGACCGTCCCCGCCGCCCGTGGGCGAGAATATCGGCCCCATCATTCTGGGTCAGATGCAGGCCATGCAGCGCACGCTGCAGGAGGATCAGGAATTGCTGGTGCAGTTCCATACGGGCAACGAAGTGATTCGCGTGCTCGAGATCATTCTGCCTTCAATCCACGTCTTCGTTTTGTCGGGGGTCGATGCCGATCAGAACGTGGCGCGGGTCGTGATTCCGGCCGAAGCGGCTCGCCTGGTTTTCAAAGTCATGAAGGTCGCCGAGGGCGCGAAAGCGATCAAAGTGACTGTACTGTCGCCGAGGCCCAATCCGGCGCCGGCGCCAGCCGCCTGATACCCGCGTTGACCGCGAGCACCAGCAGCGCCACCAGATACAACGCTCCACCCACGAGCAGTGTCCCCATCAGTCCCATATAGAGCGAAAGCACGAGTGCGCCCACAGAGCCCATAACGCTCGCCGCCGCGTTCAACGACCATGCCCAGCGGACGGAGGGTTCGTGTACCTGCTCAAGCAGCCGCAGCCCGGTGGGAAAGGGAAGACCCATCACAAAACCGGCTGGAGCGATCATAACGACTGTGGCAAGCATCTTCACGCCGAGCGGCAGCCCTACGCCGGCGCTCAAAACCGGCTGGACGATGACTGCAAGAACACACACCAGCGCCGCCGCCAAAGCCAGCGCGGCCATCAGCCGAACCCTGCGGCTGCCGATGAGGGACCGGCTGGCGAAGCTGCCCGCACCGCTTGAAATCAGCATCGAGAAGATGACCACGGTGAGTGCGTAAGTAGGGTGGCCGAGGAACAACACGAATTTCTGAATCAGGGCGACTTCAATGAGAATGTAGCCTGCCCCAATGGCGAAAAAATAGAGCAGGAACGAGCGCACCGATTTTTCCGAAGGCAGCCGCGTGCCCAGCAGCAGCGGCGGCATAATCAGAATCAGCAGCACCGCTACAATGCTCACGATCATGGCGTCTCTCAGTTTCGGGATGGCCACGTTGACCTTTTGATCGGCGGATCTGCCGCCGGTCGACAGCATAAAAGCCGGCACATCGCGCGGCTGTACCGTGTAGAAGAAGAAGGGCCGGTTGTCATCCACCGGAGTGATATCGAATTGATAGGCGCGCTCATACGCCGCGGGATCGGGCGAGAGCAGCAACTGCCCAAAGGGATTCGTGGGCGCATCTCCTGGCAGGTATACCGGCGTCATGCCGGAATCGAGAAAGGCCGCGCGCGCCAGTGCGACGTCGGCATCCGAAAACGGCTTGCGGGAAAAGATAACCGTGTCGGTTGCACCCCATCCGGCGAGGTCGGATTTTCCGCCGGCGCGTCCGACCATCACATGACGTTCCGGGTTGCGTTCGCCCAATTGCGCAAGAGCCACCAAAGCGAGCGACACAAGGCGCAGCGATTCGCGCGGCGGGTCGAAGCCCCAGCGCGTGAAGGTCAGAATGCCGTCGTCGGTGAGATGAGAAAGATAGTCGCGGAAGGCATCGGTCGTATAGAGGTTGTTTTCCGACAGAGCGAAGGCGCCGGCGGCGGTGGATGCCCACGTGTCCACCAAAGTGGCCTGGATGACCTGATACTTCGACTGACTGCGGCGGACGAAGCTGCGCCCATCTTCCACTTCGACATGCACATCCGGCCGGAGATACAGATTGCGGCTGAGCTGAGGAAACTTCTGCCGCATGATGGTGTTCGCGATGATCGGATTGATCTCGACCGCCGTTACATCGTGGCTGCCGGAGGCGATTGCGCGCGAAACATCCCAGCCGCCGCCGGGGCCTATGACCAGGGTTTTGGCGCCGGGCCGCAGGCGATAAGGAATGCCCGGACCCTGGTGCATCAGGTCCTTGAGATTTGCCGCCGTGAGATGCTCGAAATCGAAGTTCGCGATGGCCGTGGAGGCGTCGGCATCGATGAAAATCATCTCCCCGGCGTCTTTGTCTTTGGCCAGGCCGATGCGCGAGATGGGATTCCACTTGACGAACTGCTCTTCGCGGATCTTCTGACCCTTGGCATAGCGGACTTCGATGAAATGGAAACGGCTGTTGGCGAGCACGAGCATGGTGAACGCCAGTCCGGTTGCGACGCTCGCGATGCGGCCCACTTTGAAGCCGCCCAGGCTGAACCAGACCGCGGCCGCAGCGGCGAAGAGCACTCCGGCGGCGATGACGGTATCGGGTCCCCCGATAGTTTTCAGCAGCGCCACCAGCAGGAGGCACCCCGCAGCCGCGCCCAGCAGGTCGTAGAAATAAACGCGGTCCACCCGATCGATAGTGGAGCCGATGGTGAGCGAAACGATCATGCCGGACCCGATGAACGGGAGCGAATTCGTGAAATAGATGAGCGCGAAGTCGAACGTGCTCACCTCGGCGCCGCGCGTCAGCACCACCATCAAACTCAGGAATACGAGGGCGGCATTTATGAGGCTGAGCACGCCCAGCTTAAGGAAGAAGGCTCCTTTGCGGTCGGCCACCACGTAAGACAAGACACCGCCGATTCCAAGGCCGAAGAGGGCGGTCGAGATCGCCAGAAAGGCGAAATGGTAATAAAAGACGACGGAGAATATCCGCGTCATGGCGAGTTCAAGCAGCAGCGTCGCCGACGTTGTCAGCGCGATTGCCAGATACAGCAGCGGCCAGTTGGCCGGACGCACAGCGGGACTGGTCTTCAATTGTTCATTTTAGACGATGCGGCGTTCGCAGGCGGTGAAAATCAGACGATGGATAGTTCGCATTCCGTGAGATCGGTGAGAAGGTGGTCTGGGGCGCAGGCCTCGAGATCGCCGGCGGGAGTGATGCCGGTGCGAACGGCAATCGACTGAATGCCGTTTTCCTGCGCCGCGATCACGTCCTGCGGGGCATCGCCGATGAGGGAAATGCGGCTCGCGGGGCCGATCATGCCTTCGGCACGCGCCCTCTCGATTGCCATTTTCGCGAGACCGCCGCGCGTGGGAGCCATTTCACCGAACGCGCCAAAACGGAAGTAGCGGCGCACTCCGGCGCGCTCCAGCTTGCGCCAGCCGATGCGCGTCAGATTGCCGGTGACGAGCGCGAGGACAGTCCCCCGCCGCTCGAGGCTATCGAGAAATTCCATGACTCCGGGGCAGGTCTTGCCGGTCAGATCGGGCACGCTGGCCTCGTAAAGATCCTGCGCGGATTCGATGACAGCCGGCATGGCGGTTGCAATCGCATCGTCGGCCATGCCCGCGGCGCGCATCATGAGCGTCAGGATGACCGGGTCAAGCATGCCATGAACGGGGACGCCATCTGTGGTTGTTTCAAGTCCGGTCACCTTCCGCACCGCGTCGATCAGAGCCAGCCTGTGATGCGGGCCCGCGCGGCGTACGAGGGTTCCATCGATATCGAAGAGGACCAGATTAGGCGACAACTCTTAGGATAGTTCCAGTGATCGCGAATCAGGTCGGTAACGATGATTCACAATCGGTCGGGTGCAGATGTCCTGCGGCACGGACACACCTGAGAACATCAAAGGCCATGCAACGGATCCGTCTTACCAATCCTGCGGTCCGGCGGAACGCACTATCGCGACCCACGTGGAACCGCATACGGAGAATCGAGGTAAGCGATGCCTGGGGGGATAAAGGCAGCGTCAGCGCAGCGCGGTATAGAAGCTTGACCGCCCGCGCGGGCGTAGGTAGCGGATAAACCAAGGCTCAACCCAGTGCCCTCCGGACGATGGCCAGAGCAACAGCGATGTGGCTATCGGCCAATGGGAAATCCCGCCCAGCCATCGGGCGAAAATGGCGCCACCGATCAGCGCGATCGCGCCGTTGCGCAATAGCGTGGCCCGGAGCGACTCCTGACCTGGGAGCCACACCGCATCGGGGCTTCGCGTCATTATTTACATTTACGCGATTTACATTTACGCGTAGATACCCCGCAACCTGGTGGCGGCGGCGACCCGGTCGAGCGCGAGCATGTACGCAGCGGTGCGGTTATCCACGCTGTGTTTCCCGGCATAGCTGGTGACGGAATCGAAGCTTCGGACCATAATCTCTTCGAGACGCTGGTTGACGTCGTCTTCGGTCCAGAAGTAGCCCTGGCGATCCTGCACCCATTCGAAGTAAGACACCGTGACACCGCCGGCGTTGGCGAGAATGTCCGGGATCACGAAGATTTTCTTTTCCGCCAGGATTTCATCCGCGATCGCCGTAGTGGGGCCGTTGGCTCCTTCGCAGAGAATCTTACAGCGCAGGCGGCCGGCGTTCTCGGACGTGATCACGTTTTCCGTGGCGGCGGGCAGCAGGACATCGCATTCGAGGAACATGGCTTCATTTTTATCCATGTCCTCGCCGCCGGCGAAACCGGTGACCGAACCCGTTTCCCTGCGATGCGCCATCAGCGCTTCGATATTGAGGCCGGCAGGGTTATAGACCGCTCCATCCCACTCGATAATCGCGACGATGTTGAAGCCGCGCTTTGCCATCAGGCGGGCGGCCATGCCTCCGACGTTGCCAAAGCCCTGGATGACAACGCGCGTTTCCCCGGGAACCATGGAGAACTTTTTTAGCGCCTGCGTGGTCACGATCATGCAGCCGCGTCCTGTGGCTTCGGGCCGTCCGCGCGAGCCGCCGAGGGCCATGGGCTTGCCGGTGACGACGGCGGTGACAGTGTGACCGACGTGCATGGAGTACGTGTCCATGATCCACGCCATGACGCGCTCGTTGGTGTTGACGTCGGGCGCGGGAACGTCGCGCTCGGGGCCGATCAGCTCAATAATGCCGGCGGTGTAGCGGCGCGTGAGGCGCTCGAGTTCGCCATCCGACATGAGCGAGGGGTTGCAGATGACGCCGCCCTTGGCGCCTCCAAAGGGGATGTCGACGACGGCGCATTTCCAGGTCATGTAGGAGGCGAGGGCGCGTACTTCATCGAGTGAAACATCGGGGGCGTAGCGGATTCCGCCCTTGCCGGGGCCGCGCGCGATAGAGTGCTGCACGCGATAGCCGGTGAAGACCTCGATGCGTCCGTCATCGAGCTGAACGGGGATGTTGACTGTGATTTCGCGCCCGGCATTTTTGAGAACCTTGCGCATGCCGTCGTCGAGGTTGAGCTTGTCGGCCGCGTTGTCAAAACGGACTTCGGCCGCGAGCCACGGATTTTTCTCCTGCTCAAGGGGGAGCTTGGTCGCCATCAGATCCATTATGCGGCTGGCTTGAGGACGGCTTCGAGCGCTTTCTGAATGGGAGGGTCGTACTCGGCTTCGATTTCATCTCCTTTGGAAACGCCAAGCGCGAGATTGTAGATCTCGGTCTTGAGGCGGAGCTCGATGAAGTCGCGGTTCGAAATCCATTCGCGCACGCTGGGCTGAATCCGGCGTTCGGAAAGCCAGGCCTGAAACTGATCGAGCGCCTGAGGGGGCAGTTGCCAGCCGGCTTCAATCTTTTTGCCGCGGATGTATTCGGTGGCGTAGGTTGTAAACGCCCCCGAACCTTCGAGGACTTCGCGGAGCGGATTCATCGGGACGGGAAAGGCGGGAATGTCGGGGACAATGCCCCCGCCACCAGGCACGGAGCGCCCTTTATCGGTTTTAAAGTCGGTGCGCTCGTTGGGGTGGGCTGCGGTGGCGCCGAGGGCGAAGTCGGAAGTCTTGAAGGCCTTCTGAATGGAACGCCCACTGGGAATGTAGTAGAGGGCAGTGGTCAGAGCGAGTCCGGTGCCCTGGGCGAGCGGATAGACACTTTGCACCAGACCTTTTCCGAAGCTGGGCTCGCCGACGATGGTGGCGCGGTCGTGATCCTGCAGGGCGCCGGAAACGATTTCGGATGCGCTGGCGGTTTTGGCGTTCACGATGACGGCGACGGGAAACGTGTAGGGCCGGTTATCGGCGGGAACGCGCTCGATGGATTCGGGAACGTTACGGCCGTGGACGGAGAGGATCGCCTGACCGGGTTGCAGGAAGAAAGAGGAAGTCTCGAGCGCGGCGGTCATCAGGCCACCCGGGTTGTTGCGGAGGTCGAGGACGAGGCCCTTGAGACGGCGGCCACCGAGTCTCTCGATGGCTTCGTGAATCTGCCGGCCGGTCTTTTCCTCGAAGCTCGCCACGCGGATGTAGGCGATGCCGGGCTTCAGTTCGAAGGCGCGCTCGACGCTCGAGGATTGCATTTCCTCGGGGATCAGGGTGAGATCGACGGTACGCGAGTCATTGGGGTGGCGCACAACAAGGTGGGCGGGGTTCTGTTTCGATTCGTTGAGCAGCTCCATGATCTGCTCCATTTCGAGGCGGTCCAGACGGTAGTTGTTGACGGCCAGGATCTCATCGCCGGGCATAAGACCGGCTTTGGTGGAGGGCGTGTTGGGCAGGGTTTGCAGAATGAGGACGCGGCCGGGGAGGATGGAGACCACTGTGCCGAAGCCTTTGCGGGTGGAGGTTTCCATCTGCTTGAGCTGGCCATATTGATCGGGACTGAAGAAGACGGAGTGGGGGTCCAGATGGCGGAGCAGGCCGGGCATGGCGCCTTCGTAGAAGGCTTTGTCGGCATCGACCGGGTCCGCCGCGTTCTGTTCGAGGATGGAATAGACGTTGATGAAGCGCTTCATCTGCACGTCGTCGGGTGAGCTGGGCGCGCCGGGCGGTTCGGCCGCGGGAGCGAGAAAGGCCGACAGGGCGAGTGCGGCCAGGAGTCTTTTCATGAATGAGTGCCGATGAGGCTATTATCTCGTAGAAGTTTTGGTGTAAGCCGGCG
The DNA here is from genome assembly GCA_040003745.1 of Terriglobia bacterium. Classification (GTDB taxonomy): domain Bacteria; phylum Acidobacteriota; class Terriglobia; order Bryobacterales; family Bryobacteraceae; genus BOG-234. Next base: position 13,478 of record JBDUBZ010000019.1, on the reverse strand, counting down.
TGAGCGTTCCCTTTTTGGCCGCGATGGGGAGCAGCGTGGGGTAAAACTGGACGAAGGTGTTATCGGTGGCTCCATTGGCGCTGTGGCAGGAGTTGCAGGTGGAACTGGCAGGCTGGGCCTTGCCTTCCGCAGCGGTTCCGAAGGCGTAGAACGTCCAGGGCTGGGCAGGCCGGGATTCGTCCTTTACTTCGGCTTCGACGGCGACGATGTCGGTCTGGAAGTGGCCGGCGTTGTTGATAGAGCCCTCTTCCGAGGCCTTGCGGATTTCGAGGATGAACATAGTTTTGTCGGGCCATTTGCCGGTGGCGATGAATTCGCGGTAAGCGGCGGGTTTGACGAAGACGTTATCGAATTTGGGATTGCCCTGGTCGGCAGACGCGGCGGGGCCGTAGGTCATTCCGAGGCCGGCGGAGAGAAAGATCCATTCGCGGTAATCGGTGGGCAGCGGGATCGGGGTTTGGGGATGGCTGGATTGGGCGGCCAGGGTCAGGATGCCGGGGAAGGCCAGGAAGAGGATTTTGCCGATCTTGCGCATGATGTATGGTAGCGAACGGACTTAATGAACTAAGGAAAAGCGTTATCGCCAAGAGCCTGCGAGGGCATGCCTTTCCGCATGCAGCCGGGAACCCAATCAGAAGACTAATCTCAGACTGATTTGCTACTGCCGGGGATCGCCGAGGCCGCTCTGAACTGTGCTACCGAAGTTGAAAAGCAGGCTGGTGGTTTTGGGTTTGCCGTGGCTTTTTCGATTCGTGAGATTGTCCCTCGTGTGCGGCAACTTACAGGATTCAAATGCGAGCGGACGCAGCTCAGCGGCAGCGAACGGCCGACACTCCCCTCGACCTGCAATTTTGGGTTGAGTACCCGATGAAGTTCGTCGATCTGCCAAGAATTGCGGGGCGGTTTGCGGCCCCCTGGCTGACGTCCCGGGTCCAGACGAATGCGAGGCTGTGTACTGAAAGTTTTGTTATATGCTGTTGCAACCATGAACAGCAGAACATTTCTTTTGGGAGTGGTCTTCGCGATCGCCTCCCGATCCGCTACAACGCCCGCAGTGCTCGACCCGTCAAAGCTGAACCCGGCAGATGTGAAGAAAGGCGTCGCAGTCCTTGAGGATGGCCCCGACTATCTCTGGGCTGTGGATGCCGAAACGCGGCCGACTCTGTTCGTGGACGGCAAGGCCGTAAGCGCCATGAAGCAGACTCGCGGCAAAGGGCCATGGGTTTACCGCGCCACGCTGCCCACCGGAACCATGCATTCCTTCTATTACATGATCGGTGGCAAGAAATTTGGGGGCATGACGGATATCCCGGCTTTCGGCCCCGACTCTTACTCCCACCCGGGAGTTCCCCAGGGCAGGCTTTCCGAACCGGTCGTCCTGATGAGCAAGCTCTATCCCGGGATGAAGACCGAATACCGGGTCTACATCCCCGCGCAATACGATGCCGCCACGCCTGCGGCTCTGATGATCTGGCAGGACGGACACTACCATTTCGAGCGCGACGGCCCGTTACAAATTCCGCCCACGGGACAACCGCCCAGCAGGCTGCAGAACGTTATCGACAATCTGACGAACCGCAAAGAAATCCCGGTCGCGATCTATCTCCTGATCGATCCGGGCACGGTCGGCGCGACGGCCATGCGGAGCATTCAGTACGACACCGTTTCCGATCTCTACCCGCGCTTTCTGCGCGATGAAATCCTTCCGGATCTCTATGCGAAGTACAACATCCGTAAGGATGGGTACAGCCACGCGATCGCGGGAAACTCATCCGGCGGCATCTGCGCGTTCAATGCAGCGTGGTACATGCCGGAGCTTTTCAGCCGGGTGGTGGCGCGAATCCCGAGCTTCACCTCGCTGCAATGGAAACCTGGCACGCAGGATGGCGGCAACATCTACCCGTTCCGTGTGCGGAGGGAGCCGAAACGCAACATCCGGGTGTGGCTGCAGGACGGTTCCGAGGACATGGAATCCCCGCCCGGAAGCTGGCCGCTGCAAAGCCTTCAGATGGCGAACTCCCTGAAGATACGCGGTTACGATTTCCACCTCACCTTCGGATCCGGAACCCACAACCACTCGCAGAATAACTCGGAAATGCCAGCGGTTATGAAGTGGATTTGGCGCGATTACGATGCGGCGAAAACCGATCAGGCTTTTGAGCAGGATGCCACTGAAAAGGCGAAACCCGTGTTCCGCGTGAAGATCTATAACCGCGACTGACATTGCAGGATGCAACCGCTGGACAAAGCGTGTCTTCAGGGGAGGCATTTCATGATAAAGTCGAACTGGGTAATTTCGCCCGAACCAACCCGAAATGGGATTTCCCCGGAGTTGATGTGAAACATATTTCTGCCGAAAAAACGCGCAGGCATCTGCGGGAGGCGCTGGTCGGTGTTGTGGCTGCGTCCGCATGCTCCGCCGGGATCAGTGCCTTGTTGGCGCAAAGCTCTTCCGTCAAGACGCAGCCTGCCGCCAAAACCGCTGCGGGCAGCGGCACAACCGCGGATCCGTTTAAAACTTCCGTTCAGCCTTTCCTCTCCGGGCATTGTTACGGATGTCACAGCGGCGACGTTCCCATGGCCGGTCTGAATCTCGCCGTCTTTACCAGCGGAGCGATGGCTGAGAAGAAGCCCGACGTGTGGGGCAAGGTTCTCGATAAATTAAAAGCGGGCAAGATGCCGCCACCCGGCCAGCCTGTGCCGGCCAAAGCCGAGATGACTCCGGCAATGGGCTGGATGGAAGGTTTCCTCGCGAGCGTCAATTCCGGCAAAGTGTTTGATCCTGGCCGCGTGACCGCCCGCCGTCTTAATCGCGTCGAGTACGACAACACGATTCGCGATCTGCTGGGCGTGGGAGGTCACCCCTCGAAAGACTTCCCCGTGGACGATTCCGGCTACGGTTTTGACAACAATGGCGACATTCTGTCTGTATCTCCGCTGCTCATGGAAAAATACATGGCCGCGGCCAGATCGATCTCGCAGCGGGCCGTCTTCGGCAACCCGTTTCCGGCCAAGCCGGGAAACCTGATTCGCCTGCTGAACCGGCGCTCTCCCGATGCCGACGATGTTCTGCAAGCCGGCAATGCGGGCATTTGGCTCCCGTATTCGTTGCGCGGCGCTATGTACGGCAACTGGACTTTCCCGGTCGATGCCGAATACGAGTTTCGTCTTCGCGTCGCCAATTTCCGCGGTGACACGTCCGATGTCGTGGAAACTCCTGAGGAGAAAGAAAAGCGAGCCGAGGAAAGACGCAAGAATTTTGCGGCGCTCCGGAGCGCCCGTCAAAAGGGACTCGCTTCTGGCGCTGAGGCGCCGGGGCCCACGCCTGAACAGCTGAAAGCGCGTGACGAAGCCGCACGCAAGGCTGCCCCGCCTCGCAAGCTGATTCTTGCGGTCGATGGTTCGCCGATCCTCACGAGTGTAGTCGAAGGCAACGGCTCATACGGCTATTCGAATGGGGAACTGACCGCCCGCGTGAAGGTCAAAGCCGGTGAGCATTTCCTTCGCGCCTCTTTCCCCGAACTCGCCGATCTGGCCGATCCGCAGTCGAACATCAATCCCGACAAGCGCCGGGGCCTCTTCGTGGATTACCTCGAAATCGTCGGCCCGTATAACGCGAGCACTGAGCCCCCCGCCAGCTACAAGAAACTTTTCATCTGCGGCCACGCGCCGGGCGGACATAACTCGCAGTGCGCTCGCATAGTCGTTTCCAACCTGATGGAGCGCGCCTGGCGCAGGCCGGTGACGCAGCAGGAGCTTGCCGCCAAACTGAGCCTGGTTGCTATAGTTCAGAAAGATGGACAATCCTTTGAAGAAGGCGTTCGTCTGGCCGCACAGGCAATACTGTCTTCTCCCGATTTCCTCTTCCGGATTGAACGGGATCCGAAGCCTGTCTTAGTCACCCCCGCCGCCGCGGTAACCAGGCCCGCCGGGCATTATGTAGATGACTACGAGCTGGCGTCCCGTCTGTCCTACTATCTCTGGGCCACCATGCCCGACGACGAACTGTACACCGTTGCCAAAACAGGAAAATTGCGCCAGCCCGAAGTGCTCGAAGCTCAGGTCCGCCGCATGCTGGCCTCCCCGAAGTCGCAAAACCTCGTGGACAACTGGGCCTCCCAGTGGCTGCAGCTGCGAAACCTCGGCCGCACCAAGCCGGACCCAAAGCGCTTTCCCAATGTAGACGACGAGCTTCTCGACGCCATGCGCAGGGAGACCAGTCTGTTTGTCACTGAGATCGTTCAAAAAGACCGCAGCCTGCTCGATTTTATCGATGCGCCCTTTACTTACCTGAACGGTCCTCTGGCCCGGCATTATGGAATTGCGGGTGTGGATGGCGAGGAATTCCAGCGCGTAACTCTCGACGGCGAGAGGCGGGGAGGAGTTCTTACGCAGGGCTCAATTCTGACCGTGTCCTCATATCCCACCCGAACCTCACCTCCGGTACGAGGCAAGTGGGTTCTTGAAAACCTGCTTGGCGCCGCGCCTCCGCCTCCGCCCGACAACGTTCCCGCGCTCAACGATTCCAACATCGGAACCGAAATATCGATGAAGGAACGTTTCGCGCAGCACCGCCGGGATCCCAGTTGTTCGCCCTGTCACAACGTGATGGATCCGATTGGCTTCGGTCTTGAGAATTATGACGCCGTCGGAAGATGGCGAGACGCCGATGGCAAGTTCCCCATCGAAACCACCGGTCAGTTGCCCGGCGGGAAAACTTTTACAGGTTCCAAAGGGCTCAAAGAAATCCTGCGTGCCCGTTCCGATGAGTTCGTCCACAACGTCACGGTGAAGATGTTTACCTATGCGCTGGGGCGCGGGCTCGAGCATTCCGATGACCCTACGGTCGATTCCATCGTCCAGAGTCTGAAGGCCCGTAACTACAAGTTCTCTTCTCTTGTTCTGGAAGTCGTTCGAAGTAAGCAGTTCCAGATGAGAAGCGGAGACGCGGCAAAGAACACCAGTACGGAGATCGCAAAGAAATGACGTTTATTCAGAAAAAGCAGCTCCACAGACGTACGTTCCTGGGAGGCGCCGGCGCGATGCTCGGGCTGCCTTTGCTCGACGCGATGATCCCCGCCCTGGGAAGATCCGCGGTCTCCGGGTCTCCCACGCGCATGGCGGTCCTCTATTTTCCGAACGGCGTCCAGCCGGATTCGTGGATTATCCCCACGACGGCCGAATCCATGTCGCTGCCCGACAAGTTTCCGCGCACTCTGCAGCCCCTCGAGATGTACCGCAATGACATCTGCCTTGTTGGTGGTCTGACCGTAGACGGTGGCCGCGCCAAAGGCGATGGACCCGGCGACCACGGCCGCGCCGGCGCGAGCTATCTCACCGGCGCGCATCCGAAAAAGACCTTCGGCAAGGACCTGCAGGCCGGCGAGTCGATGGACCAGCATGCTGCCCGCGCTCTCAGCGGCGCCACGCGCTACGCATCACTGGAGCTGGGAACCGAGGAAGGGATTCAGGGCGGCAACTGCGACAACGGCTATAGCTGCGCTTACAGCAACAGCATCTCCTGGCGCACGCCCAACACTCCCAATCCTCCCGAGATCCGTCCCCGCGCCGTCTTCGAGCGCCTCTTTGGCGCCGGGGAGGTGGAACGCGATCCCGCCGTTCGCGCCCGCAAGCAGCGTTACGAGGCGAGCGTGCTTGATTCCGTCCTTGGCGACGCCAAACGTCTTGAACGCGCACTGGGACCCACCGATCGCGGAAAAATCGATGAATATATGACCGCGGTTCGCGACATCGAGATGCGTATTCAGGGAACCGAGAAGCAAAACGCGAAACAGGCCGTTCCCTCCATGGACGCGCCTCCCGACAGCGTTCCCGAGAATTACGTCGAGCATACGCGCATCATGTTCGATCTGATGATGGCGGCGTTCCAGACCGATTCGACCAGGATCGTCACCTTCCTGATGAACATCGAACAGAGTAATCGGGCCTATCGCGAGATCGGCATCGCCGATTCGCACCACGGGCTGACGCATCACGGCGGAGACAAGGAAAAGATTGAGAAGTGCATCATGATCAATCGATTCCAGGTTGAGCAGTTTGCGTATTTCATCGCCAGATTGAAAGCTGCCAAAGACGGCGATGGCACGTTGTTCGACCGCACTATGGTCACTTATGGAAGCGGGCTCGGCCGGGACCACGACCACGACAATCTGCCGCTCGTGCTGACCGGTAAGGGCAATGGCCTGTTCAATCTCGGCCGCCGCCTTCAGTACGCCAAAGACACGCCGCTTGCGAACCTTCATGTGGCCATGATGGACAAGATGGGTGTACAGGTGGAGAAGTTCTCCGACAGCACCGGCAAGCTCGGATACCTGTCGAATCTTTAGCCGGATCCAGGTAAAAGCGCCTCCACGGGTTGAGGGAAGGCACGTGTTCGCACGGCGACAGTTTCCGTACCTGTCCAGAGCCCGCCACCGCCAAACGGAGGCGATGGCAAGTGAGGACAGAATACAGGGAAGACTCGAAGGCTGGCGAAATCTCTGCTCACGCGCGGAACGGGAGCAGCCCGCATTGCAGACGCGGGAGAAGGAGCTCTTCAGGCGCGACAGGAATCCAGAGGATGAAATCTGGATCGCCTCGGCTGGGCGTACGGCGTGGCAGGGTACCAGATCGGTCTGAAACCGGAGGCGTGAAAAGACCTGATCGAGATGCTCCTGATCGTCCACGCCAACCGGACTCCAACAGACAATTGACAGGTGAACAATCGATTTCAGTCGTGTTACACTCCGACTTCAAAGCTGACATCTGGCCCCTTGTGGCGGATACTTCGTATGCCGTAATCCGCAGGCCCGGCAATGCATTGGGAGCAGGCTTGTGGCACGCGAATACCTTGGACATCTTTCGTCGCACGACCCTTTGCACCCTTATCTTGTACACGACGTTCTGCCCAGAATAGGCGTTCGCACGAACCTTGCGGAATTCCGCGTTTTCCGCATGAAGGGCAGCAAGGTTTATCTGTATGAGGAGCGTCACAGCCGGGCGCAGGTGGTGGGTAAATTTTTTGTGAACGGCGGGGATGACGCGGACGCCAAAAGGCGCATGCAGCAGGAGTTCGAGAATCTCCGGCTGCTGCGGAGTTATGGGCTGGCAGGGTATCCGCACAATGTGGTGCGTCCTCTGGGCACCAATTCATGGCTGAACAGCATTCTGGTGGAGGAATACTCACCCGGCGTTCCGCTGAGCACATTTGTCCTTGAGGCGCTCTATCAGGGGCGGACGGGGGCTCTTTATGAGAAGCTCACGGCGCTCGCGTGGTTTCTGGCGACGCTGCACAACCGCACGGCCAATGGCGAGCGTGTGGATTTCAACCAGGACTGCTCCTATCTGGACCGCCTCGTGAGGAAGCTGCGGAGTCAGCATGTGATCGGCGGTGGCGATGCTGACGAACTTCACTGGCTGCGCGATCGCTGGCGGGAGAAGCCCCGCATGTGGGAGGATAACCAGGTGCTGGTTCACGGAGATGCCACGCCGAGTAATCTGCTGTTCGGGCGCGGGCTCAGCGTAATTGCGATCGATCTGGAGCGGATGAAGCGGGCGGACCGCGTGTTCGATCTGGGACGCATCTGCGGCGAGCTGCAGCATCATTTCCTGCAGGCCACGGGGAACAAGTTCGACGCGGAGCCATTTATCGGGCATTTTCTGTGGGAATACTCGTGTCACTTTCCGGACCGCCAGCGCGCTTTTCAGGCCATCACGGCGAGGCTGCCGTTTCAGATGGCTTTGACGCTGCTGCGCATCGCCCGCAACTCCTGGGTGAGCGGACATCAGCGTTGGCGGCTGGCTGAAGAGGCCAGGGTTATTTTGCGGACACCGTAAATGGAGATCCGGGCCCTGCTGTTCGATGTGAACGGAACTCTGATCGACATCGAGACCGACGAATGGATGGAAGAGGCGTACCGGGCGGTGTCGCATTACCTTACTTATCAAGGTATTTATATGCGCCGGGCCGATGCGCGCGCGCTGTATTTCCAGATCATGAAGGAACAACTGGCGGCGAGCACGGAAAAATATCCCGAGTTCGACGTGGTGGGGGTGTGGCGAGAGGCGATCAGCCGGTGCGCGACGGATTACACGCGTGCGCTGCCCGACGAGAAGTTGCGCCAGATGCCCCTGTTCATAGCGGAAATGCAGCGCGGGGTCTGCCGCAAGCGGCTGGTGGCTTTTCCGGGAATGAAAGAGATTCTCGCGGAGCTGAAGACGCGGTACCGGCTGGCGGTGGTTTCGGACGCGCAGAGCGCCTGGGGCCTGCCGGAGTTGCGCGCGGCGGGACTGGCGGAGTATTTCGAATCGATCGTGATCTCCGGAGATTATGGCTATCGTAAGCCCGATCGACGCTTGTTTCAGATCGCTTTGACCGCGCTCGGGGTCTCGGCGGCAGAGGCGGTCTACATAGGCAATGACCGGTTTCGCGATGTGTATGGCGGACGCGCTGCGGGCATGAAAACGATTCTGTTCTGTCCGGGCGGCAATACCAAAGGAACGGCGGAGACGGAGCCGGAATATATTCTTTCCAGCTACGCGGAGCTTCCCAGGGCTTTGGAATTTTTAGCCGGCGTTTGAGGAAGCAGGCAGCTGCCTGGCGATTGACGAAGGGCGCGCGAAGGCGTCGACCTTATCGGGAAAATCGGTGCGGTAGTGGGCGCCCCTGCTCTCTTCGCGCCAGAGAGCGCAGCGGGCAATCAGCGCCGCGAGCTCATGCAGGTTGCGCAGCTCGAAGGCCTGCAGCGAGGGGGTTTCGACGGGCTCCCATACGATGCGGTCGAGAGCGTGGAGGGCGGCTTCGAGTCCGTTGCGATTGCGGGTGATGCCGCAGTAGTCCCAGGTCAGATCGCGCACCTGGCTCTCGGTCGATTGCGGGGCCAGTATAGAAGGACGGCCGGGCTTTGCCGATTGCTTCGCGGCGGGCTGAGCACTCATGGCGCGGCCGGCACGCGCTCCGAAGACGACGGCTTCCAGTAGAGAATTGCTGGCCAGGCGGTTGGCGCCGTGAACGCCGGTACAGGCGACTTCACCCGCGGCGTAGAGGCCGGGGAGAGTGCTGCGGCCCTCGAGATCGGTGGAGACTCCGCCCATGGCGTAGTGGGCCGCGGGATGCACGGGCGCGAGATCGCGTGAGATATCGACGCCGTATGCGAGGCAGGTTTCATAGATGCGCGGAAAACGATGGCGGATGAAATCGGGATCGCGCGAGGTGAGATCGAGCCAGACGTGCGGGGAGCCGGTGCGCCGCATTTCGGACAGGATGGAACGCGAGACCACATCGCGCGGAGCGAGATCTTTCATGGGGTGATAGCGGTCCATGAAAGCCTCGCCGTCTTTGTTGCGGAGGACGGCGCCTTCTCCACGCAGAGCTTCCGAGAGCAGGAAGCGCGGAGCGCCTTCCACGTGGAGGGCCGTGGGATGGAACTGGACGAATTCGATGTTCGAGATTTCGGCTCCGGCTCTCCAGGCCATGGCAACACCATCGCCTGTGGCAACGTCGGGATTGGTGGTTTCCTTAAAGACGCGGCCGAGTCCGCCTGTGGCGAGCAGCACGGCGCGCGCACGGACGTCGCGCAGGGTGCAGGTTTTTTCTTCGAAGGCGACGGCGCCGATGACGCGGCCCTCGGCAATGAGCAGATCGGTAATGGCCGAATAGCTTTCGAAGCGGACACCGGGAAGCGAAGAGGCTTTGACGTACAGGGTACGGGCGATCTCGCGGCCCGTGGAATCGCCGTTGGCGTGCAGGATGCGATTGCGGCTGTGCGCGCCTTCGCGCGTGAAGGAGAGCTCGGCGCCTTCGCGATCGAAGTTGGCGCCCCAGTCGATCAGATCCTGAATGGCCGTGGGTCCTTCTTCAACGAGGGTGCGAACGGCGCGGCCGTCGCAGAGCCCATCGCCGGCATAGAGGGTATCTTGCTCGTGCAGGGCGACCTCATCGTCGTCACTGAGCGCCACGGCGATACCGCCCTGGGCGTATTCGGAAGAAGACTCCCGCAGGGAATCTTTGGCAATCACGAGAACGCTGCCGGAAGGGGCCAGTTCGATGGCCGCACGAAGGCCGGCAACGCCCGCGCCGATTACCAGAAAGTCACAGTCCATTGACAATGCGATTCTAACAGCGGCATAGTATCCAACTTTTAAACCCCTGCGTTTCGTTCATCCAGAATAAACAAGCGCATGTGAAACTGAAATCGAGTAATCGGACTTAGCGTGGTTGGTATTTGAAACCAACCCGCTTCCCGCCTTCCGATGTTCCCCTTATAACAAAATCTGACCTGCCACGGTGCCTGGATCGGGCTGCTACCCGTATCACTCCTGAACTGGAGGATTCAAAAATGCGCCCTTTTGCGGCGTTTGCGCTATATGCGTCTTTGTCTTACGTGTTTTCAGTTCCACACTGGAAATGCGGATGCAATCGGCAGAGACTGGGATTTGAGCAGTAAAGAAAGTATCGGAGTAGTACTGCACAGGTTCGCGGGCGTCGCGATGGTTCTGCTGGCGCAGGTGAAGAGCTTTCGGAAGAACTGAGGGCGTTAAGCGGGGAATGACACAATCGAATGGAATGCCCCAATTCGAGGTTTCGACGCCGCAGCGGTCGTATGCGGTCATTGTCGAAAGAGGCGCCATGGCGCGCCTGAAGGATGTGCTGCCAGCGGCCGCCGGTAAGATCTTTGTCGTGACCACGCGCGATGTGTGGGAACTGCATGGCGGTTCGGTCAGTCAAGCGCTGGGTGGCCGTTCGCATGAGGTGTTGTTCTTTGCCGGCGGCGAAGATCACAAGCGCATGGCGGACGTGGAGCAACTGGCTGAACAGATGGCCGAGCGCGGCGCGGACCGGTCGAGTGTGGTTGTGGCGTTCGGCGGCGGGATCGTCACCGATCTGGGCGGTTTCCTGGCGGCGATCTTCATGCGCGGCATTCCCGTGGTGCAGATTCCCACTACGCTGCTGGCGCAGGTGGATGCAGCCGTTGGCGGCAAGACTGGCGCGAACCTTGTGGCCGGAAAGAATCTGATTGGTTCGTTTCATCAGCCACTGGCGGTGCTGATCGATCCTGCCGTTTTATCCACACTGCCTGCCCGGGAATATCGCGCGGGACTTTACGAAATTATCAAGACAGGCGTGATCGCGAGTGAGCCTTTGTTCCGGCTGTTCGAAGGGCGGCGCGATGCGGTGTTGGCGATGGATGTGATGGTGGTGGAGAACATCATTGCGGAATCCGTGCGGATCAAAGCCGAGGTGGTTTCGGCGGATGAGCGCGAAAATGGGCTGCGCAAGATCCTGAACTTCGGGCATACCTTTGGGCATGCCCTTGAAGCTGAGACGCGGTATACGCGGTTCCTGCATGGCGAAGCGGTGGCGTGGGGGATGCGCGCGGCTACTCTGCTGGCTCTGGAACTGCGGATGATCGGTGCCGAGGAAGGCCGTTCGATTCTCGATTTGGTGGCGGCGTATGGTCCGATTCCCACGCTGGAGGGAATTGCCGCCGAGGCTTTGCAAAACCGGCTGGTTCGCGATAAGAAGACGATTCAGTCGCGGATTCACTTCGTGCTGCCGGTGCGGATTGGTGAGGTGGTGGTGCGGGCGGATATTCCGGTAGATGCGGTGACGCGGGCGATCGGGCAGGCACTCGCTTGAGTTCCGGAACAACGCCCGAGGGCGCGCGTTCGGAAGAAGAGGCATCGCGGTGGGTGCGGTCGATGTTCGGCCGCGTGGCGCACCGGTACGATCTGGCGAATCATCTGCTGTCGGCGAACATCGATAAGCACTGGCGTGCCCGGACCGTCGAGAGAGTGCGGGATGTTTTGATGCGGCCTGGATCGCGCGCGATGGATCTGGCGTGCGGAACCGGGGACCTGCTGATTGCTCTCGAACGCGAGGCGGGGCGTGAGTTAATCGGCAGCGACTTCTGCCATCCTATGCTGACGGGCGCCGCGGCGAAGTTGCGTAGAGGGCGCATGGGCTCGGGTCTGGTGGAGGCGGATGCGCTCGCGTTACCTGTGGCGGATACCAGTCTCGACCTGATCACGATAGCGTTTGGGTTTCGCAATCTGGCGAATTATCGGGTTGGGCTGCGGGAGATGCGGAGGGTGATGCGGCCAGGCGGCGCGGTGGCGATACTGGAGTTCAGCCAGCCTCCGAACGCGATTTTTCGCGGCTTTTACAACTGGTATTCGCGGCGGGTTTTGCCGTTGATTGGGGGCGCAATCTCAGGGGCTCCGGAAGCGTATCGATATCTGCCGGAATCGGTGCGGAAATTTCCGGGCGCGGAGGAATTGGCGGGGATGATGCGCGAGGCGGGGTTCGGGAATGTCGAGTGGGAGTACATGACCTTCGGAATCGTGGCGCTGCACGTCGGTCGTTTGAGTTTAACTCCCGATTTGTAGGATATACTCCAGATATGGAGTTGCCGCGGCGGGAGCGCCTGATCATCAGCGATATTGGCCCGGATCAGCGTAAAGATCCGGCGGTGCGGCGGAAGATGTCCGGACCGGCGATCCGAACTTTCCTCAACATTGCTTCGGCTTGGGGGCTTTCCAATGAGGAGCAGCGGGCGGTGCTGGGGTGGCCTCCCGAATCGACCTTCTTCAAATACAAAAGCGGTGAGACAGGCACGCTTTCCTATGACATGCTGATGCGGATTTCGCTGGTCCTTGGCATTTATAAAGGCCTCCATATTCTCTACCCGGAGGAGGCGCTGGCGGATGGGTGGATGAAGCTCCCGAATAATAATCCGCTGTTCGGCGGGCAGACGGCGCTGGCGTTTGCGATGAGGAGCGGGATGGATGGGCTGTATCAGGTGCGGCGGCTGCTCGATGGGCGGAGGGGCGGATGGAACTGAGGGCCGGGGCGGCGCGAATCCGGTGGAGGGATACGTGCAGGCTGGTGCCAAGCCGTTATCCCACAAGTGGAGTTCTCGACCGGGTGGCCTCGCAGGCGGATCTGGAATTCATTTTCGAGCTGGAGGCGTGGAGCAACGATCGGGTGTCGACCGAACTGCAGCTGCTGCACAAGCTGCCGGTTGAAGAGTGGGTAACGGGGCCCCAATCGTCGGTGATTATGGCGGCGTATTGCCATCCCCGGCTGGGCGGTGGCCGGTTCAACAGCGCGGAGCGGGGCGCCTGGTATGCGGCCCGCAAGCTTGAGACTGCGCATGCGGAGATTGCATTTCATCGCACGGCGGAACTGGCGGAGGTGGGGGTGTTTGAGACGCGCGTGCAGATGCGGTTGTACCTGGCCGATTTCAGTGCGATGTTCCATGATTTGCGAATGGTGCAGATGGAGCGGGATAGCTACGCGGCTTCGCAGCGGCTGGCTCGGGAGTTGCTGGAAGACGGGTCGAATGGGGTGGCTTATCGAAGCGTAAGGGATGGCGGCGGGGAGTGTATCGCGTGTTTCCGGCCGCGGCTGGTGGGGAATGTTCGGCCGGATGCACATTTCGAGTATCGGTGGGAGGGGACGCGGACGCCGGTGATTC
>JBDUBZ010000248.1:0-6278 GCA_040003745.1 Terriglobia bacterium | reverse complement strand
ATTGGCGGGAGCCTCGGACGCGGGTGGAGAGGGAGCAGCATCGGAATTGGCGTTGACGCCCGCGCGCTGGAACCCGCCGGGGGTATTAACGGCTGGAGGCGGCGGGACTCCCTTCTTTCCTTTGGGAGCCGGAGCCTTAATCGAAGGACGGCCGCTATCGGGAGTGAGCGCGGTTGTGGAAACGGGGGGCAAAGGCGGCGGCGGGGCGGCAACCGAGGCTGCTTTGATCTCGTCCGCCGGAAGCATTTTCAGATCCCACTTCATGAGGGGGGCGTTGGGACCGACGGTCAGATCCTGCTTAAGCGGCGCGAAGCACAGCATTTCCACCTGCAGGGTCCAGACGCCATCCGCGAGATTCGGGAAGGTATAAATCCCGTCTTCCCCAGCCACTGCCGTGACCTTTTTCTCTCCCTGGGATGCGGTCACGGTCGCGCCTGGCAGAGGCAGTTCGCCATAAGTGACAAGTCCCCGATGTTCAGCAGCCGGCAGGAGTGTGATTGCCAGAATTGCGAGAATCAGCGCGGCCAGCAGGGGACGCACGGCAGCGGCGGCGTTGCGCACCGTGCAGGCAAAAAAAGTTTGCGGCCGGCGGCGCGCGGCGACGAATTGGTCTCTGGACATGCTGGTTCTTTCCCCAATTGGCAAGCAATGGGCCTTGAAATGGGCCTGCTTATGAAAGACGTCTTCGGCGCTTGCTGTCAATGAGTTGCGCAAATTGACGGCAATATCATTGCGATCCGGAGCGAGCCGAACGGGACCACCTGTCAGCTTTAGTTCCCGCGCCCCGAAGGAAGACATGAACGTATGACGCTATCTGCCGTCAAACTGTTCGAAAGTTCCGCAAAGAATTCTTTAGTTAGAGTTGCGGACCGTTACGGCAACAATTACGGCCACCAGTTATACGTGCGGGACGCGGCCCGGTTAACCGGCTTTTTCGAGCAGGGTGAGACTGATCTTCTGGCTGATGACCATCTCTCTCGACACCTGGAACTCCTTCACCTTCTTGTAGGAAGGCAGGAAGTACATCAGATCGAGCATCAGGTCTTCAATGATCATGCGCAAACCGCGCGCGCCGACTTTACGCTCAAGCGCGAGCGTTGCGATCGCTTCGAGCGCATCTTCGGTAAAGCGAAGACGCACATTTTCGTATTCGAAAAGGCGTTGGTACTGCTTGATGATGGCGTTTTTCGGCTTGGTCAGAATCTGCACCAGCGCAGCCTTATCCAGATCTTCGAGGGTCGCAACCACAGGAAGACGCCCGATGAATTCCGGGATAAAACCATAGCGGATCAGGTCCTGAGGCTGCAGGTGCTTCAGCATGTCGATGTCCCGGCGGTCGCTGATGCCGACCGTTTTCTGAGACTCGGTCTTCGCCTCATCCTGATGGAAGCCCATAGACTTTTTGCCGGCGCGTTTGGCGATGATTTTCTCGAGACCGATGAAAGCTCCTCCGCAGATGAAGAGGATGTTGGTGGTATCGATGGGCGTAAATTCCTGATGGGGATGCTTCCGGCCGCCCTGCGGCGGGACGTTGGCGATGGTTCCCTCGAGAATTTTGAGCAGCGCCTGCTGCACGCCTTCGCCCGAAACGTCGCGGGTAATGGACGGATTTTCGTCTTTGCGGCAGATTTTATCGATCTCGTCGATATAAATGATGCCCTGCTGACAGCGCTGAACGTCGCCATCGGCCGCCTGCAGGAGCTTCAGGATGATATTTTCGACGTCTTCACCGACGTAGCCGGCTTCGGTGAGAGTGGTGGCGTCCACGATAGCGAACGGGACGTCAAGAATACGCGCAAGTGTCTGCGCCATCAACGTCTTACCCGTCCCGGTGGGGCCGATCAGCAGAATATTCGATTTGGCCAGCTCGATTTCCGAATTCCGCATCCGGTTCATGTGAATGCGCTTCGAGTGGTTGTAAACCGCGACTGCCAGCTTGCGCTTGGTAGCCTCCTGGCCGATTACATACGTGTCGAGGAAGTCCTTAATTTCGAGCGGTTTGGGGATTTTGTGCGGCCCCGCGGTGGCAGGCTCCGGTTTATCGTCCTCAAGAATGGAGTTGCATACGGCGATGCACTCGTCGCAGATATAAGCCCTGGGGTAGTCGCTCGGGGAGGAGATCAGTTTCCCAACGACGTCCTGGCTCTTATGACAAAACGAGCACCGAAGTGTGTCATCAGATCCAGCTCGCTTCAAAAAGGTCTCCTTCTGACGATCAGAATGTTCCCATTATCGCGCGAAGCCGGTACCCTGGCAATGGATCATTCGTTTGCCCCTCCAGATTTTACGTCCGTCCGAAGGTGTTTAACTGGATTGTGCAATTTCGGCTGACGGATGCGCTTGAGAATCTGATGCCGGGGCGGGCGCTCGATCTCGCCGCTGGTCAGGGCCGCCACGCGCTTTGGCTGGCCGGGCGCGGATGGAAAGTCACCGCCGTCGATCGGGAAATTGCCGCCATACCGGGAGTTGATGTGATTTGGGCCGATCTGGAACGGCACGAGTTCAAGATTGAGCCCGAAGCGTGGGACCTGATTGTGTGCTGGCTTTACTGGCAGGAAGATCTGATGCCTCTCATCGCGGCTGGAGTCCGAAAGGGCGGGGTCGCGGCGCTGGCGGGAAAAACCTCCGGTCGTTTTACGACCTCGCTGATCCGGTACCGAAAGTTCTTCGAGGACTGGGAGGAATTGGATTCGGGAGAAGAGGACGGGCGAGCCTGGCTGATTGTACGCCGCTGACGTAGCTTTTGGCGCGATCTTAATAATCAATTTATGTAACCTCCAGGTGCGCGCGGTCATCGGAAAAATGACTCTTTTCGCTTCAGACCTGGATAATGATTCGCCGACAAACTGCATTTACTCTTCTTGCGTCTTCCTTTTTTATCGTTCAGTACGGCGTTGCACAGGCAACTCCGCCAGCGACTGACGACGTCCCCAATGCTGTGGCGACTCCGGATAAGCGGGTATTCGGGGTACTGCCGAACTATCGAACCGCCGAGTCGGACGCGCCCTTCGCCCCGATTACGGCCAGGCAGAAGTTCACCATCGCGCGCAAGGATACCCTCGATTACCCGTCGTACTTTCTGGCCGGCGCGTTCGCCGGGCTTTCACAGCTTTCGGACAGCAACCCGTCGTTCGGCCAGGGTTTGAAAGGATACGGGCGGCGGTACTTGTCATCCGTCGCGGACCAGGATATCGGAAATTTCCTGACTGAGGCGATCCTGCCAAGCTTGCTGCATCAGGATCCCCGGTATTTCCGGAACGGGCACGGGTCTGTCAAGGGCCGCATCGCTTACGCGGCGTCGCGGGTGCTCATTGCCCGGAGCGATTCCGGAAGGTGGGGGTTGAATACGTCGGAGTTCCTGGGGAATGGAATGGTAGCGTCGATTGGCAATGCCTATTACCCCGACGCGGTGGGATTCAACCCCACCATGCAGCGAATGTTCACGCAGATCGGCACCGATGCCATTTCGCAGGTGCTGAAGGAATTCTGGCCGGATATCAAACGCCGGCTGGTGCATAAGACCGAGAAATAAGTCCAGGGGCGGGCAGAGCCATAGACTAAGCTTCCGCCCGCCCCGTTTGAATCAGTAGTAAACCTTGACGCCCAGTTGAACGATGCGAGGGTCGCGCGCGGCGGTCACCTGACCAAAAGTGGACGAGCCCAGAGTTGCCCCGATGCTGGCCCAGTTGGTGTGGTTAAACGTGTTGAAGGTTTCGAGCCGCAACTGCATGTACGTGCGCTCAGTGAAATGGATGTTCTTGAACAGAGACATATCCCATTTCTGATAGCCGGGGCTGCGGATTCCGTTGCGGGGAGCGTTGCCAGGACGGAGCATGCCTTTCGGGACGTCGGTCAGGCAGGCGGTATTGAACCACTGCTGAAGCGTGTGCGGCGCGTTCCAATTCGGGTCGCAGATGAAATCCGCGCGGGGCGTGGCGCCGCTGCCGGAGCCAAGAATGCCGAGGCCAGCCGGGTCGGTGCCAAGCGAGCTATCGCTCGGATTCGCCGACCAGAGCCCGGATGCTACCGACAGAATCCCGGAATACTGCCACCCGCCCAGGGTGCTCTTCAAAAGGTGATTGCTCTTCAGGAAAAAAGGAATTTCGTAGTTCCAGCTCGCCGTCAGCACCTGGGCGCGGTCATAGGGCGAGTGGCCCTTTTCCGCCGTTCTGTCATAAGTGTTTTGCGGCGTGGCGGAGTTTGCTCCGGCATTGGTCAGGGTTTTCGACCACGTATAGCTCGCGGTTACGAAGCCGCCGCGGGCGAAATCTTTTTTGGCCATAAACTGGAGCGAATTGTAGCTCGAGTTGAACCAGGTTTCGTAAACATTGATGGCGCGGTAACCGCGGTAAGGACGATAAGCGTTCACCTTCGAATTGGTGGAGGTCGTGAGCGGCGTATTTACATCTGTTATCCCCAGCGCAACGGCCTGTCCGGGCGGCAGTTCGTTGAGATCGGGCTCGCCCCAGAGGTGAGTACCTTTGGAACCGAAGTAGCCGATATCAATCAGGAATCTTCCGGGAAGTTCATGCTGGAGATCGAGACTCCACTGCTGCGTGTAGGGGGTCTGATAATCGGTGCCGATCGCAGTGATTGCCGGGGGAGCTACCGTGGCAGGGGGAGTGCCTCCCGTGACATTGGCGAAGGTCGAGTTGTTAACGGCGATGGACTGCAGGGACGCTGGATTACTATTAATGGGATCTTCATAGCGCCCAATGGCGGGAACGTCATGCACGATGCCGTAGCCGCTCCGCACGGCGGTCTTACCCTTGCCGAAGGGATCCCACGAGAAGCCGAAACGCGGGGCAAAGTTCAGATATTTTTCGGGAGCGATCTTCGAGCCCCAGGGCGAATTCCTGCCGCCTATGATGAAGCCGTTGAGGGGATCGCCGGTACCGGCCACGAGGTTACCGCTGGCGTCCACCTGCGGCGCTTTCGCGGGATCGTAGTATTTCGGATCGAAAGTGTTCAAGAACCCGTTTGAGTCATAGGGTTGGCGGAACAGCGAGTAGCGAACGCCGACATTAACTGTGAGATTGGGGCGTACGCGAATGTCGTCCTGCACGTACATTTCGGCTTCGTTGGCGTGGATGTCCGGAGTAATGTCGCGCGCTACCTGGGTGAACGTGGAGAAGTTTCCTAACAGGAAATTCGCCCAGCCCTGCATGGTGGCCGTGGCGGCACTGCCCGTGGGGCGCGGCGTTGTTGAGATGCCGAAGGTTCCCGTGTTGTTGCCCGCGGCGTTTTCAGTCTTTTCGTAGCGGTTAAGCGACACGCCAAATTTGATGGTGTGGCGCCCGCGCAGCAGCGTCAGATTGTCGAACCAGTTGTGATTGCGGCTGTAGTCGCGGTACGGCCCATAGCCGGTGACCGAAGAGACGCCGCCAAAATTGATGGTGGGAATGCGGCCCAGGGTGACCGGAAAAGGCAGTTTCGGACGGATGTCGGGAGAGTTCACGGAAGCGTCGAGGCCGGTGGGATCGCTTATGATCGCACCGTATGAATACGAATAGCCTGCTTCATTAATCAGCGAAGGGTTGATGGTACCGGTCAATCTGAGGTTCAGGCCCTTGCCCGGCGAGTTGGTGGACGTGTTCGATACGTTGGGAAGCGCCGCAGCGGTAAAGAGTCCGCGGGGCTCAATTGTGGGGATGGAATCGTTGGTGTAGCGTCCCTGCACGGCCCAGCGCGGACTGAAAACGTGATCGATCTTGACGATCTCTTCGCGAAAGTTATTCACGTTGCGCAGCGCCAGGTTGATCAGATGGCTGGCCGGGGCATCGGGAACCTGGGAAAAAATATCCTTGATATAGGCCTGCGCGAAGGGGTCGATATTGGGGATTGTGGTTGACGACAGCAGGCATGTCGAGCCGGAAGACTGGACACAGACAGGGGCAGCAAAGATACCCATCTTTTCAGCGGCTGTGGGTGCAGTTCCCTGCACCGCCGCGTAGGTGATGACGCGGCGCCATTCTTCGTTGAAGAAGAAGAACGTCTTGTTGCGCCGTTCGTAAAGTTTGGGGATGTAAACCGGACCGCCAACGTTGTAGCCGAAGTTGTTATAGCGCAGCGGCGGAACTCTGGCGGTACCGTCGGGGCCCAGGTTCACTTTGTTGGCGTTGTTGAAATAATTGTTGGCGGCGAGCGCGTCGTTCCGGAAAAACTCGTATACGGTGCCATGAATATCGGCCGTACCGCTCTTGGTGATCACGTTGATCATGCCGCTGGCGTTGCGCCCGTATTCGGCGCTGTACTGTCCGCGGAGCACTTTGAACTCC
>JBDUBZ010000018.1:0-21144 GCA_040003745.1 Terriglobia bacterium | reverse complement strand
ACCCCTGACCGCAATATCGATATCCGAGTCAGGCCGCAGCGCATTCCTGGTCGCTGATCCAAAAACGAAAACCTCACTGGCACCCATATCGAGGAGCACTCGTGCCGCCGCGGACAGGCGCTCCGCATTTATAGATCTCGTAGATGCTTCCGATGCTGGCATTGAAACCGGGACCATTTTGAATATACCGTGTTTGCTTCCATTCATGGACCAACTCGGGCATTGTCTTAGGCACGGCTCACGCGGAAAAAAAGGTCCCCGGAAGGGCGCGCCTTTCATCCTGTCTGCAAAGTCCGGTTACCGGAATGTGGCCCCGGCGTGGATCCTGCCTTGTCGCCCAGCGTTTACCACTTCTCTTGCTTCGGCCGGATGACGCGCTTCTCGGAGAAAGGTCCCGAGCTTGCCTATGGCTATTCCCCGCGGTATAGACTTTCGCGGCTTGCCAAACCGAGGTGTGAATGATAAAGGCCGCTACCGTCAAGCGAAGGACTGTTGCGCCGGGTCCCTTTCAAGCGGTGTCGCTCGCGGCCCAAATTCCGATTCGATTCGTTCAGGGCATCTTGAAGCCCCTGTTTGCTCCGACGTAGCGCTCCGTTGTCTGGACAGAGGCGTGCCCAAGCCCAAACCGAATCTGTTCGAGTTCGCCGGCTGCAATTATGGCAGAGTCGCGCACCGGTGCGCCGAAGCTCATGCGGTGTCAGAATTGGCCATTCCGGCCTGCCGGGCACAGCCTAACCGCATACCAGACTACGTTCGCTGTCACGCCAGCTTCCTGCCGCTTTCCCGGTTTCGAAACCCTTTTGAATATTCTCGCTTCAGTCACGCCGGGAGCCGGAGCCAGGCGTCCACAAGCTGCCTGGGCCATGACGGCACCGGTATCGGTGCTCCTTGGCCCACCAAGCGGCTGAAGCGGCGGGAGACCCTGAGGCCTTCACTCCTTGCAATCGGAAGGACGTTCTCGAATCTCGGGCGCTCCCGCCGCTGCGAACCAGGGACGAACTTCCCGGCTTCGGCCTGGTCAGATCTACATTCCCCCGGGCGGGGCGCTTTCGCTGATCGCGGATCACAGCCCGATTGCCTCCTTTTTCTCTTTCCTTGCAACAAAAGCCCAAAATCCCGTTACCCCGCAATGCTAACGTCGAGCCGGAAGTACAGATCAGGAGACCCATACCCATGCCCGACACCAAAACTAACGCCCCCGAACACCCCACCGCCGCGCCGGAGACGCTCCCCGATTTCCTCGAAGCAGTCCGGAACCCACACACCCTGCAGCTTGGCATCATAGACAGCAACGACCGCCCGCACTATGACAAATTCTGCGACGGCATCATCGGCTGCCTGACTCCTGCCAACCCGCTCGAACGCCAGCTCGCCTGGACCATCGCCTCCGATTACTGGCGCCTCAACCGTGTCCGCAACATCGAAGACGGCATCTTCGCCCTCAGCCAACCCAATCCCACCGGCGAATTCGGCTCAGCGTCGACCGAAAAGCAGATCGCCCAGTCCGTGACCCACGCCTTCCTCGTGAAGCAGTCCCACTTCAAATTCCTCAGCCAGTACGAAATGCGCATCCAGCGCATGCTCAACCGCAACAAAGCCGAGCTGAAACAGCTCCAGGCAGAACGCCACAAGCTCGAAACTCAGCAGTCCGCGCCCCATGCGGATCAACCAGAAGTCCGTCCGCAACCCGCCTCCGCCGCAAATGGCTTTGAATGTTCAGAATCCCCCGCGGCCCCCCTTAACCCCAAAATCGAAGACCCAACCCTCGCCCGAGCCGCCACCGGACAGGTCACCGTGATCCCCTTCAACCCCGCCTCCCGGACCGGCATCGCCGCAAATGGCTTTGCTTATTCAAAACCCGCAACTACCCCAACCGGTGCGCTGAGAATGACTGGTCTGAAGACGGCACTGCGCCGCGCTTCCTGAGAATCGCGGTCCGCATCTATAACACGATTTTGCATGCGAGATAATCACGCTATGCGCAGTCTGGCGTGGCTTGCCCTCGCTCTCGCCCCCGCTTCACTCACAGCTCAAAAGAAACCTTTCGATTCCGATGCGCTTTTGAAGATCCAGCGCATTGCCGATCCCCAGCTTTCGCCCGATGGCAAAACCGTGGCTTTCGAGGTGGGTGCCCCAAGCCTTTCGGACAACAAGACCCTGCACAGCGTGTGGAGCGTCCCGATTGACGGCGGCTCTCCGCGCAAACTGGCCGATTCGGCGCAGCGTCCGCGCTGGTCGCCGGATGGAAAGCGCATTTTCTACACCGGCGCCTCGGGAGGCAGTTCGCAGATCTGGAGCATGAACCCCGATGGGTCCGGATCTTCGCAGATTACCAGGCTTTCCACCGAAGCTTCCGGGCAGATTGTCTCGCGCGATGGCAAATATATTCTGGTGACGAGCGAAGTCTATCCGGCATGCGGGGCCGATGATGCCTGCAACGCGAAGCAGCTCGAAGCCGACAACAACAATAAGGTCAAAGCGAGGCTGATCACCGGGCTTCTCTTCCGTCACTGGGCCGGATGGCAGGGCAATACCCGCAGTCACCTGCTCTCAATTTCTCTTGAGGACGGCAAGACGGTCGATCTGTCGCCGGGGGATAAAGTCGTCCCGCCCTTTTCCCTGGGCGGCCCCGACGATTACGCGATCTCGCCCGATAGCCATGAAGTCTGCTTCGCGATGAACAGTGACGCCGTGCCCGCCATCAGTACCAACAACGATCTCTATGTGGTTCCCATCGGTGGAGGCGCGGCGCAGAAGATAACCAGCAACCCCGGCGCGGACAACGGCCCGCTGTATTCTCCCGATGGCAAATATGTGGCTTATCGGTCGCAGGCCCGCGCCGGTTATGAAAGCGACAGATGGCGGCTGACCGTGCTTGAGCGCGCCACCGGTAAGTTGACCATGCCGACCGATGCTATCGACCGCTCTATTGAAACCTTCACGTGGGCGCCGGATTCCCTGCGGCTCTTTTTTGGCGCTGTGGATCGTGGTCACCAGGCAATTCAATTCGTGGGCGTGGAGGGAGGCGGCGCGCGGGTGGCGCTTTCCGGTGCAAACTCTCTGGACGACATGCAGTTCGCGCCCGATGGCAAAACGATCGTGTTCACGCAACAAAGCGGCAGTGCGCCCACTGAGATTTACAAGGCATCCTCTTCCGGTGCGGCGGCGGCCGTTGCGCTCACTCACCTGAATGACGACCTGCTGAATCAATACCAGTTCACGCCGCTCGAAGACTTCTGGATCAGCGGAGCGGAGAGTACGCCCATACAGAGCTTTATCGTCAAGCCTCCCGATTTCGACGCTCGCCGCAAATATCCCGTGCTCCTTTTGATCCACGGCGGACCCCAGGGGGAATGGGGCGAGAGCTGGACTTATCGCTGGAACGCGCAGGTCTTCGCGGGCGCGGGCTATGTGGTCGTCATGCCCAACCCGCGCGGCTCCCTTGGTTATGGTCAGAAGTTTACCGATGACATCAATCAGGATTGGGGCGGCAAGCCTTACGACGACCTGATGGCCGTTACCGACCATGTGGCGAAGCTTCCTTATGTGGATGCCGATCGCATGGCCGCCGCGGGCGGATCGTATGGCGGCTACATGATCGACTGGATGCTGGGGCACACCACGCGCTTTAAGTGTTTTGTCTCGCATGCCGGTGTTTACGACCTGCGCAGCGAAGCGGAATCGACGGAGGAACTTTGGTTCCCTCTATGGGAGTTTGGCGGCATGCCCTGGGATAATCCCGAGGTCTACGACAAATGGTCGCCCAGTAAGTTCGTGCAGGAGTTCAGGACACCTACCCTCGTGATCCACGGCGAACTTGATTTCCGCATTCCTTACAGCCAGGGCCTGCAGTTATTCACGGCGCTGCAATTGAAAAAGGTTCCGTCGGAACTGCTCGTGTTTCCCGACGAAGGCCACTGGGTTCTCAAGCCGCAAAACAGCGCCCTTTGGTATAAAACATTCCTCGACTGGGTTAATAACTGGACTAAAAAGTGAAATATATTCTTATCGCCGCCGTAGCTCTCATCATTGTTATTGTTCCCCTGAGTCTGTTCGTGTTCTCCGCCGACACTGTGATCAAAGTGGATCCCGTGCCCAAAGCAATCGGGTTTCAGACGCCCATCCACATACATGCCGAGAATTCGCATGGCATCCGCACCATCACCATGGCCGTGGAACAGGACGGAAAGACTTCGGAAACCCGCGTTGCGCAGGCGGCTTCGCAGCACATCTTCCCGGAACGGAACGTTGCGCCAATCAACGTAACGGCGAATGCCGGGAAGCAAACGGACCCGGCTTTGCACGATGGCAAAGCGAAGATCACCATAACCGCGGTCTCGAACGACTTCCGCGGCAAATCGACGTCCCTGGCGTTTGATGTGGATGTGATGCTGACCGCGCCCCGCATCTCCGCCGATGGCGTGCAGCACTACATCAATCAGGGCGGCTCTGAACTCGTGACCTTCACCCCAACGGGAGCGTGGACCGAGGCCGGCGTCAAGGTTGGCGACCGCGCCTTCCGCAGCTTCCCCCTCCCCAATCATCCGGGCCAGTTCTTCAGCCTGTTTGCCTACTCCTGGGACCTTCCGACCGACGTACCCGTCTATGTCTACGATTCCAACCCATCCGGCGCCGTAGGTAAAGCCAACTTCTGGTACAAAATCTTTCCCAAAAAGTTCCGTAAGAGCACGATTGCTCTGGAGACGATGCACCTGGACCGGATGGTCAATCAGATCGATACCGAAAACAAGATCCCAGGAGATCTGGTGACGCGTTTCGTCTACATCAACAGCGTGATGCGCAAAGCCAATAACAAAGTCCTGTCCGATCTGCGGTTTCAGACGGAGCCGAAGTTCCTCTGGACTGGCGCGTTTCTGCCCATGGTCGATTCCACCGTCGAATCGCGCTTCGCCGATGACCGCACTTATACGTGGCAGGGTAAGAAGGTCGATGAGCAGACTCACCTCGGCTTCGATCTGGCCAAGGTCGCGCATTCACCCATCCCGGCATCGAACGATGGCAAGGTCCTGTGGGCCGATAACCTGGGAATCTATGGCAATTGCGTGGTGATCGACCATGGCTTTGGGCTGCAGTCCATTTACGGTCACTTGAGCGAGTTTCTCGTGAAGAAAGGCGACATGGTCAAGAAGGGCCAGGTCATCGGGAAGACCGGTTCCACCGGCCTCGCCGGCGGAGATCATCTGCACTTCACCATGCAGGTGGATGGCGTTCAGGTGAACGCGGTCGAGTGGTGGGACCCGCACTGGGTGAAGGATCGCATCCTGAGCAAAATGGGTCAGGATATGGATGCCGGAACCGATGCTTATGCCGAAGCTGTCAAAGGGCACCGGCGCGCCCGCGTTCGGAGCCGCGCACGTAAGTAAGCGATCTTACTTAACTGCCGCCCTTTTTCCCGGCGCGGACCAGCCGCTCGATGTTCACGAAATCGGTGGGATAGTTGCCCGTATAACAGGCGTAGCAGTATTCGTTCTTGTGATCGTCCACGGAGCGGTTCAGGGCATCCAGTGAAAGATACGCCAGCGAATCGGCCTCGATATAACGGCGAATCTCTTCAATGCTGTTGTTGGCGGCAATGAGTTCGCTCTTGTTCGGTGTATCCACACCGTAAAAGCAGGGCGAAATGGTAGGCGGGCACGAGATCCGCATGTGGACTTCGCGCGCGCCCGCCTGCCGCACCATGCGGACGATCTTACGGCTGGTGGTGCCACGGACAATGGAATCGTCCACCAGCACCACGCTCTTGCCTTCAAGCAGACTGCGAATGGGGTTGAGCTTGAGCTTTACGCCAAAGTCGCGAATGGCCTGCGATGGCTCGATAAAGGTGCGCCCCACATAGTGATTGCGGATCAGCGCCTGCCGATACGGCAGACCCGATTCCGCGGAGTAACCGAGTGCGGCGGCATTGCCCGAATCGGGGACCGGAACCACGATATCGGCATCGGCCGGAGCTTCGCGCGCGAGCAGGCAGCCCATCGATTCGCGCGAATCCTGCACGGGACGCCCGAAGACGATGGAATCTGGCCGCGAGAAATAGACATGCTCGAAGACGCAGTGGGAACGGGGCTGCTCGGGCGCGTACCGTTCGCGAACCACGCCTTCAGGGCCCACCGTGACCATCTCGCCCGGCTGCACATCGTTGAGGTAGACGGCGTTTAAAAGATCGAAGGCGCAGGTCTCGGAAGCGAACACGTATGCAAGCTTGCCGTTGATTTCCAGCTGCCCCATGGCG
Source organism: Terriglobia bacterium (assembly GCA_040003745.1). Classification (GTDB taxonomy): domain Bacteria; phylum Acidobacteriota; class Terriglobia; order Bryobacterales; family Bryobacteraceae; genus BOG-234. The sequence goes on along the minus strand of JBDUBZ010000018.1, from coordinate 14,894 downwards.
AGCGGACGGAAGCCCCGGGGGTCGCGCACCACAATGATGCGGTCATGCGCCAGGAAGACAAGTGAGAACGCCCCTTCGAGCTGCAGCAGGGCGTCGCGCAGGGCTTCTTTAAGGGTCTTCTCGCGCGAGTTCGCAACCAGATGAAGAATGACTTCGGTATCGCTCGTCGCCTGGAAGATAGAGCCTTTGGCTTCGAGCCTGGCGCGGATCTCCGTGGCGTTCGTGATGTTGCCGTTATGGGCCACCGCGATGCGGCCTTTATTGCAATGGACCGCGAATGGCTGAGCGTTGAGTTCGATGGTATCGCCGGCGGTGGAATAGCGCGTATGCCCGATCGCCATCGACCCGGGAAGCTCCGCTATCACCGGAGTCGTGAAGATATCCGCCACGTGCCCCATGGCCTTTTTCGTGTGCAGGATCTGCCCGTCGCTCGATGAAATACCGGCGCTTTCCTGCCCGCGATGCTGCAGGGCATACAACGAAAGATACGCGAGCTTCGAGGCTTCCGGATGGCCGTAAATGGCAACGACACCGCACTCTTCGCGAAATTTATCAAGCATGATTTTGGATTCGGGCAGGCAGGCTCTGTTCGAAAATTTGCTTCAGACCGGCGGTGGGAACGTCTATCAACATCTGATTTTCGTGACCGATCTGTAACCGCTCTTTCATTGTAACGCCGATCACGGGGCATTCCACGGCATGCGACTTCGCGATTGCGGCAACTTTATCGGCGTTGGTCGCGGAAATCAAAATGCGGGACGCCGCTTCTCCAAAAAGAGTGAAGATGTCCCCCGACGGCGCCGTTACTTTCGCGCCGATAATGGCAGTGCAGGATTCGGACAGCGTCACCGCCAGCCCACCATCGCTCAGATCGTGGGCCGATTCCGCCAGCCCCGCGCGGGCAATCTCGCGCATCGCCTCATGGACGCGCTTTTCGTAATCCATATCGAGACGCGGCGGAAGACCCCACAGCTGATTCAGGATGACCTTGGCATACTCGCTGCTCCCGAATTCAACCGCATTGGTGGAGCGGAAGCCCCCGAGCAGCATGACGCTCGCGCCCTCGCGCTGGAAGGTCATCGGAACAGGAACGGCAGTCTTCATCAGCCCGATGATGCCGAGCACCGGCGTAGGATAAATACCCTCACCCAGAGTCTCGTTATAGAGGCTGACGTTGCCGCCCGTGATGGGAGTCTCGAAAAACGTGCAGGCTTCGGCGATGCCCTCCACGGCCTCAACCAGTTGCGCCATAATTTCCGGCCGTTCCGGATTGCCGAAGTTCAGATTGTTCGTCGCCGCAACGGGCAGCGCGCCCGTAGTGGCAAGGTTCCGGCAGCATTCGGCAACGGCGAGTTTCGCGCCTTCGCGAGGGTCGAGATAGCAGTAGCGGCCATTGCCATCGAGCGACATGGCAATCGCTTGATCCGTCTCTTTTACACGGACAACAGCGGCATCGGAACCAGGCCCAGCCAGCGTGTTGGTACGGACCTGGTAATCGTACTGCTCCCAGATCCAGCGCTTCGAACAGAGATCGAGCGAGCCAATGAGACGCAGCAGGTCCTCGTTGAGGTCCTTCGATTCGGCGATGGCAGGCGCATCGAAGGGCGCTTTGCGATACGGCTTAACATTGTGCGGCCGGTCGTACTTCGGGGCTTCGTCGGCGAGCGCCGGGTTTGGAATCTCGGCCATGACTTCGCCATGATGGCGGATGCGCAGGTTACCATCGTCCGTAACCACGCCGATGGTGACGGCATCGAGTCCCCACTTGTGGAACACGCGGAAAAGCTCGTCTTCGCGGCCTTTCTCGGCCACGATGAGCATGCGCTCCTGCGATTCCGAGAGCAGCATTTCATAGGCGGTCATGCCGGGCTCGCGCTGCGGCACAAGATCGAGATCGATGTCGATGCCCACCCCTCCACGGCTTCCCATCTCGCAGGAGGAAGACGTCAACCCTGCCGCGCCCATGTCCTGGATCGCCACGATCGCGCCCGTCTTCATGGCTTCAATACACGCTTCGAGCAGCAGCTTCTCAAGGAAAGGGTCGCCCACCTGAACGTTCGGCCGCTTCTGTTTCGATTCCTCGGTGAACTCGGCGCTCGCCATGGACGCGCCATGAATACCATCGCGCCCCGTTTTGGCTCCGACATAGATTACCGGGTTGCCGATCCCCGAAGCGCGCGCATAGAAGATTTCGTTCTCCTTGCAGACGCCCAGCGCGAAGACGTTGACCAGAGGATTGCCGGCGTAGCAATCCTCGAAGATACATTCGCCCCCAACGGTGGGGACGCCGAAGCAGTTGCCATAGTGGGCGATGCCGGCCACCACTCCGGTGAGGATGCGATTCGGCGACCCGAAGCGCAGCGAATCGAGCACCGCGATGGGCCGCGCGCCCATGGTGAAGATGTCGCGCAGGATGCCACCGACGCCTGTGGCTGCGCCCTGGAACGGCTCGATATAGCTGGGGTGGTTATGGGATTCGATCTTGAACGCCACCACCCAGCCGCCGCCGATTCCGATGACTCCGGCATTCTCGCCCGGCCCCTGCACCACGTATTTGCCGGTCGTGGGCAGCTTCTTCAGGTGAATGCGCGAACTCTTGTAGGAGCAGTGCTCGCTCCACATCACGCTGAAAACGCCAAGTTCGGTATAGCTTGGCTCGCGGCCGAGCAGCGCCACGATTTTTTCGTATTCTCCGGTGGTGAGCTGGTGCTGAGCGATCAGGTCCGGGGTGATCGTCATACCGGCGCCAGAGCCAGGGACTGCAGAATGCCGAGGCCGTCGATGGATCCCATAAGCGGGTCGCACGCCCGTTCGGGGTGTGGCATCATGCCCATCACGTTCCGTTGCCGGTTGAGTATCCCCGCGATGTCGCGCAGCGAGCCGTTCGGATTATCCACGTACCGAAGGGCCACGCGGTCTTCCGATTCGAGTTCGTCGAGCGTGTGTTCGTCCGCAAAATAGCGCCCTTCTCCGTGCGCGACCGGCAGGTGAAGGGTTTGCCCTTTTTGCAGTTGCGCGGTGAAAGGCGAGGCCGTCGTTTCCACGCGAAGGGCGACGTTCCTGCAGACAAATCTGAGGTCCTGGTTCCGCAGCAGGGCGCCAGGCAGCAGGCCCGCCTCGACCAGAATCTGGAAGCCGTTGCAGATGCCGAGCACCGGCCCACCTTCGGCGGCGAATTTCTTCACTGCCTGCATCACGGGCGAAAAGCGGGCGATGGCCCCGCAGCGAAGATAATCTCCGTAAGAAAAGCCGCCAGGCAGAATCACTGCGTCGACATTGTTCAGCGATGGGGAATCGTGCCAGATGAATTCGGCCTCGTGATGCAGATTTTCACGGAATGCATACCACGCATCGTGATCGCAGTTGCTGCCTGGGAAGACGATTACTCCGACTTTCATTTTGGGGGTGTAACTTGAGTTTAGCAACCCGTCGTACGCCCTGCGGCCGGGGTCTATCTGCCGAAGCGATGCCAGCGCCCGTCGTTCAAAAATCGCACAGACACACCCACCACCACACGCGGGGGCGGTGCGTAATAGTAGCTGTCGGTGTAATAAGGATCGTTGTAGTACGGGTCATAGTAATACGGGTCGTATGCGTAACCATACCCGTACCCGTATCCCGGCCAGACGGAATAGCCTAAGCTGTACCCGTATCCGTAGCCGCCCCGGTATCCATAACCGCCGCCAAAGCCATATCCCCCGCGAAAACCAGACCCGCCATACCGGCTGGAGTACGTCCCACGGGATCCTCCGCCATAACTGCGGCCCACGAAGGAACTGCCGCCCGAGTAACTTCGACCACCGCCGCTGAAGCCCCGTGAACCACCGCCGCTGAAGCCCCGTGAACCACCGCCGCTGAAGCCCCGCGAACCGCCGCCGCCACTGCCCCGCATCCCACCACCACCGCCACGCTGCGCGAAACAAAACGTGCTGAAAACAAGGAATAAAAGAACGAGAATCGATTTTCGCATTTATGAATCCAGCTCCCTTCCCTTTAAGAATAACGCCGATTCAGTCTATTGAATATCCTTCTGGATGAGCTTCCGCAGACCTCTCACCTTTTCTTTAAGCTCCTGCGTGGCATCCACGATCTGATTGGTGTCGTAGATCACTCGCGGTGTCAGAAAGATGATCAGTTCCGTGCGCTTCTTCGTGGACGATTTCTGCCCGAAAGCCGCGCCCAGATAAGGGATCCGGTCGAGGAAAGGAATGCCCGCCGACGTATCTGTGGTCGATTCGTTGATGATGCCGCCGATGGCGATCGTATCGCCATCCTGCACAGTGACCTGCGTACTTACATTGCGCTGCGAAAACGAAGGCGAATTGATACTCGTTCCGGTGGGGTTCGGCTCGGGCGCCGTGACCGATTGATCGATCACCATGGTCACGATTCCGCTCGAATTCACCCGCGCCAGAATATGCAGGCCGATGCCCGTGCTGGTGTTCGAGATCGTCTGCGTAAAAAGTGAATTTCCGCCGGCGGTTACGCCGGGATTCACCGCCTGCGAACTCAGCGTCGGCACCGAATCGCCGATCGTGATCGAAGCGGGAATACTGTCGGTCGCGATGATGCTGGGCGCCGACAGAACCTTCGCTTTGGTCTTGGTCTCTTCCAGCGTGAGGAGCGCCAGAAGCTGCCGGCTTTGCCCCACCAGAGTGCCCGCGGAGAGTATCGTCTGGAGGTTGCCGCCGGCATTATTCGAACCCAGAACCTGGCGGGACGGAATGCCTGCCGGGTTCGCAGCGCCGTTCTGCTGCAGAAAAGCCTGCACTCCCGCCGAGAAGCTGCCCGACAAATCGACCTCGTAGATCTTCGCTTCGATGAGCACCTGGCGCGGAGGAATATCGAGCTGATCGAGAAGTTTTTTTACCTGATCCCACTGTTGCGGAGTGCTCTGCACGAGGATCGTGTTATCGAAAGGGTTGGGAACCAGGCGCAGTTGAGAACCTCCGAAGCCGCCACCCGCACTTTGATCGAGATAGCTTCCCGTCTGATCGACCGCTGCTGTATTGGCCGATGCCGCGGCGCCGGCGGGTTTCGCGCTGGAAGCGGCCGGTCCGCTCGAAGGCTGAGATCCAAAGGCCGCCCCCATGGGGTTGGCCGCTGCCGGCGCGCCATAGCCCTGGCCCCCGCCTCCATACCCGTTGCAGTTGTTCCCGCCGCCTCCGTAGCCCCCGCCGCCAAAGCCACCTCCACCGCCGTAGCCACCACCACCGCCGTAGCCACCACCGCCGTACTGGGAACCTCCACCACCATACGGGGAAGCACCGCCGCCACCATAACCGAGGGCATTCGACTGGCCGCCAAATCCGGCGGTCCCGCCCGCATAACTGGACGAAGGATAGCTGGAATTCCCGGGCAGCCCGTAGCCGCCTCCATACCCGCCACCAAAGCCCGGTGAACAGCCGCCAAAAAGTTGCGATACCATGCTGCCCAGAATCTCGGCGCGGCCATACTTCAGCCTGTAGACGTTGCTCTCAATCGATCCGGCAACCGCCTTGGCCGGAATATCGAGCTTCTCCAGCCACTTTTCAACCTCGGCGAACGCACTCGGATTGGGAGCTACCGCGAGGATCGTGTTCACTCGCTCGATCGGCAGAAACTGCACCGAGCCATGCTCTTTTCCATTTGAAAGCGAGTAGGCCTTGAACACATCTTCGAGCTCTTTGGCGATGTCGCCGGGCCGGCCGTTCTTCACTTCGTAGGCGCGCACGCGCTGGCCCGCAAAGGTATCGCTGTCGAAAAGTGAAATCAGTTCGAGCGTGCGCCGCATGTTGCGGCTGTTGTCGAGAATGATGAGCAGGTTCGCGGGATCGTAGCTCTGCAGCTGGCCCCCCGGCCCCATAAAGGGGGTCAGGATTTTCGTCATCTCCGTCGACGTCGCGTAGTGCAGAAAAATCAGATTCAGCATCTGCCGCTCGTCGTCCGGAATCTTTGAAGGATCGATCTGCGTTACCGGATTGATTGGTTGCTGGGAGACGCTGGCAAAAGGCACAATGCGGAAGATGTTGCCGACCTGAACCATGGTCAGGTTGTTCATTCGCAGAATGGTTTCGAGCAGCGGCCGGACATCCACATCACGGATGGCGCCGAAGGTATTGACTGTGACGCTCCCGCCTTTGACGGCGGGGTCGATGATGTAGTTGATCTTCAGCTCCGAGGCCAGCTCGTGGATGACCTCGAACAGCGCCACGTTATTCAGGTTGATGGGTGCCACGGCATTCCCGGCCGCTGGCTGAGCAGGCTGAGTTTGTACCGGCGGAGTCTGACTCCAGACCGGGGCACTTACCAGCAATCCGATGATGATTGCGGACCGCGCCTTAATGAGCATTCGGGTCACTGGGCTTCGCGGTCTGATGATCCAGAATGCTCTTTTCGTCGGCGCTCAATTCGGTCTTCTTCTTCTCCCAGACCACCGGCCCGAAGGGTGTGGTCCGTTCGAACTTCACGGTGTCACCATTGTCCGTTGCTTTGGTGAATTTCAGCGCGGTGCCGGATACCGAGGATTCGCTCGTGTCTACCGCCGCATCGGCGTGCGATCTCATCACACCGAAAGGAGTCTTTGCGTACAACCACTTCTTGCCGTCCTTGTCCGTCGCGGAAAACGTGCCATCGGGATTTTGCGTGGCGTTCTTCGGAATCACCAGCCCCTGAGCGGCTGCATTGGCCTGGGCGGCCTTCTTGTCTTTCTTCGAGGCCGCAGGGGCAGAGAGAGTTATCGAAAGCAGAGCGAGAGTCAGAATAATTGTTTTCATAATCGTTTTTCCAGGTGTTCTCATTTCATCCATCGGCAAAGCGGACCGAAGGGCGTCGGAACACTTGTCTTCCTGTATCCGTCGACCACCGCTCCATAAGGGCTGGTATCGCCCCCTTTGCATCCGCGCATAACGTTGGACATTTCATCTCCCAGATCGCTCACGGTCGGATTGTTATTCACTGTCACCGGAGCCGCGGGCGGAGGAGGTGCCGCCGGGCCCGCCGCGGGCGCGGGATTGCCCCCCTGCTGCGCACCGCCCGACGCCTGCTGCCCGCCGGACCGATCGATCAGATCGTCCAGCTTCCGCGTCAGATGCTTACCGTTCCAGTCGAAGGTGACGTTCTGCGTATCGAGAGCCAGGATCTTGAACTCACCCAGCGTTTCTCCGGCGCGAACCGTGGTGCTGGGCCCACCCGCCTTCTCCGCCATAATGGCTTTGGTCCCGCTCGGCAGTCCCATCACTCCCAGCACAATCGGCAGCGGCGGCATGGGTTTGGGAATCTCGATCTTAGGCGGATCGACAATGATGTTCGCGTTCCGGTCTTTCGAGAAAAGATTCTTTCCCGCCACGTCCGCGTACTTTGTGGCAACCGCAGCGCCGGGCTTCGCCGCCGGTGTAATCGGAGGCGTTGCAACCGGCTTCACCGGCACGTTCAGGCTGGTCCGGCGCACGTTCTGCGCCGTCCGCCACTGCGCGCGGGTCTGCCATAACAGCCCGGCCAGACAGACGGCCAGCAACAGGTTCAGCGCGATTAGTCTGGGCTTCAAAACGCTCCCAGCCCCTTCTTCACCGGAATCAGCTTCTTCGCCACGGCGCCGGCAAGCACGATCCGGACACTCATCGTTTTTTCCTTCGCGTTGGCAGCGGTCATGCGCTCTTCGGAAGGAACCACCAGTTCGGGCTGGTGGGTCAGATCCGAGAGGAAATTGACGAGTTGCTCCACGTGGCATTCGAAGCTGATGGCCGCAAAGACCAGTCCATATTCGCCAAACTCTTTGGGCGGTACAAATTCCCCGGTCCTGACTTCGATTTGGTCGCCTTTGCCCACGCGTCGCGCAATCTCGACCAGTGCGGCCTGCGCCTGAGCCACGGTATCGGCGGTCAGCAGGCCATGCTCGCGCTCGGCCAGATCTAAAGTGGTCTGTTTCATCACGGCCTCACGCGCGGGGACCAGCGCCGCCATCTGGCGCAGACGAGCCAGGCGCAGCCCGGCTATGGCAATGGTGTCCTTGCTGGCTGCGGGTTGGGGCGCCGCATCGCTAAAAACCCAGAACTTCAAAATCGCCGCAAGAACCAGGGCAGCGGCCAGCAACAACAGCGCGCGCCGCTCGCGGGGAGCGATTGTCATGGCGTTGTCCTCCCTGTCCGGTTTCTGCGCATCGTTTTAATGCGGAACTGTTCGGTTTGGGTGGCTGGATTGCGGCTCATTGAGAGCGCGAAATCCGAGTTTTGAAACAGCGGCGACGAATCGAGCAGCTTCACCAGCGGCGCCGCCTGATCCGCCTCACCCGAAAGAACCACATTGTCCGGATAGATCTCGATGGTGTTGGTCCAGACCTGGGGGGGCAGAATGCGCGTGAGCTCGTTCAGGACGTCGAGATCGGCCTGCGGCCGAAGCCGGAATTCATCGAGAGCGGCAATTTTCGCGCGGTTTGCCTTAATGCTGCGGTCGAGTGCCTGAGCACGCTGGGCCGCCGGCTCCAGGCGCCTGATCTCGGCGTTCAAACCATTCAGGTAGTCACGCCGCTCAATGGCCGGCAGGATCACCAGCGCCGCCACGGCCGCCACGGCGAGCAGCACGCCCAGGATCACAGGCAGCACGTACTGCCTGCGTGCGCTGGACGCGCGCCGGTCCGGCGGCAGCAGATTGGCGAACCCTGTGAAGAGCGGCGCTGAGGCGGCCACCGCGGCGGCATAGGCCAGCGGCGAATAATCGGCGTGCGCACGCCTCGACTTCGGCAGCATCTCCAGCAGCGCATGCGTATGGTAATCGGGATCGAGCCGCAATTCACCGCGCGCAACCGCCAGCGCACGCTCCAGTGGAAGCGAGAATTCGGCGGAATATAGCGGCCGCGAGGGGCTTTCACCATATAGTTCGGTGCGCTCCCGCTCTCCACCGTTCTGCAAGCCGGGAAAATGCAGCAGCAGAGAGAAGGGCGGGGAACTCCAGATCCGCAGCGCTCCATGAATGGCCGACGCGGAAAACGTAATCCCACTGAGCCCGATCCCCGCTTCCGAGAACAGCGTCTCGTAACCGGTGAGCACCACGCGGCGGACCACCGCCACCATAACGGAAGAGGCGCTGGTGCGGCTCCATGCCCAGGCGACCTCTTCCTCGCCAAACGGATGGAGCGTATCGATCTGCAGCTCAATCGCACCGGGCACTTCTTTGTCGGCGACTCCCGGAACGTTCAGCATGCGCACGATCACTTCATCGCGCGGAAGAATCACCGTTGCGCTCAGTTGTTTCTCGTGTGCGCCGGCGAGGAAGCGGAGCAACTCCGATCCCCACTCGGCGGCGGCCCTGGAACGGAAATCGTGAATGGTCGCGGCCGCCATCACGGAAGGTCCGGAGGCCCGCGACCGCACGATCACGGCTTCCAGATTCTTCGCGCCGACAGCGATTCCCAGATCGGTCCCAAAGATCAGCAGCCGTTTCAGCAAATGCGCATGGAAATCGGATTTTGGCGGGCCCGGCGGCAGAGGAGTGGCGGCCGGCAGACCCGGCTCCACTTCAGGTGCGGTCATACCACCGGATCATCTCAAAGCCCGTCGCCTTTCTTTTGCGATTACCCGGAAAGTTGAACTGCACCAGCGCCGCGATCGTCCGCCGCAGATCCGAAAGCTTCCCATCGGGCTGGCGCAGGCGTGCCGTGGCGCGCAGTGTATAGATCGTCTGGCCGCCGATCCGCAAACGACTGCCAGCCGGCCCGAGCGATTGCTGAATCCTCTGCAACTCCGCGGAATCCGTGATGGGGTGCTGTTCGCGGCTTTTCACAATAGCGAGAGCGTCTTCCGTCATAATGCCCGCCGCGACCATGGTTTCGAGCCGAACCGTGTTGATGTCGTAAGCGCCGCCCGCAGAATAAACGGAGAGACAGTCGCGCAAGCCGGCGCGCGAACCGTCGAGGGACGTGCCGTAATACAGTTCGGGAGTGATTCCTCTGACCAGCAGTAATTCCTCGTTCTCCATAAAAGACGAATGATGGGGCAGAAAAGACGGAGACTGGGCCAGATAAAACGCATCGAACGGGCTGGGCTTCAGCGGATCCACCGGAGTGCGCCAGTCGAGAATGGCCGCGGTGATCTCGGCAGCCTTGCCCGGGGGCTGACCCAGAGCCACCAGCAAGCGTAATAGTTCCTCTTCCGGGACCCCGTTCAGAGCCATCCTCGACGTCTCGGGGATCACTTCCACGCGCACCTGGGCGCCGGGGAAAGCGAGGTCGATGACCGGCGTTCCGTAACGGTAAAAATCCTGCCCCCACAGCATGTGCAGTGCAGCCCGTTCAATAGCCCCACGCGCGATGAAGTAAGACTTCGTGTCGTCCACGGCGGTCGAGGCGCGCTCAGTCTCTCCGCGGACATTGTTAGCCACTGCCAGGCCGATAGCCGACAGCGCCGCGCAAAGCCACAGCACCGTCAGCAGCGCCGAGCCCCTCCGGTCACTGGTCGTCATAATTGGCCCCCACGTCGCGGTTCACCGGAAAAAACGTCGTGATCGTCGAGGCATGCAATTCCGAAGGCCCTTCATCGAGCGGAGCCATTTCGATTCGAATGCCCAACGGCAGCATGGGCAGAATCCAGTCCGGACGCCACATACGGAACGGAGGGTCCGTGATCTGCTGCAGATAGGAAAAGCGGCAGTACGCAAGCCGGTCGGCCAGCACAAACGAGCCCGAGCCAGGCACAATAGCCGCAAAGCGGACGTGATCCGCTTCGACGGAAGCCACCATCTGCCCAGCCTGCGCCTGACCAGTCCACGGAGTCTCGTTGACGATCAGCCGCACACCGATGCCCCCATCCCCCGGTATCACCTGAAAGGCGGCAATCTGCGGACGTCCCCGCCATGCGGCCTCTAATGAATACGAGGTCACGAAGCGCATGGAGTGCGCTTCCCATTGCGTGAACGGGACGACCTGAAAGACCTCGGGCCGCGGCCTGAATTCCGCGCGCGTGAACATGAACCCGGCGATTTCGTTTTCGAGGATTTTGTGCGCATTCGCTACGCGCCGGTTGCGCACCAGATGGTTGTCGGTCTTCTCCATCGTGTTGAAGCCGATCCGCATGGCCATCATCATCCCCACCGTGAGCAGGCTCAGAAGAGAGATCGCAATCAGGATTTCGATGAGTGTGATGCCGGCGCGCGCATCGGTCTTCATGGATTCACCGGTATCGGGATCTGCATGGGCCGATAGCTTTCCAGCTGCATCGTATGGCGCGTTCCGGAAATCGGCTGCCACCAGATCTGCAGCGCCACCTGTTGCAGGATCACGGTTCCGGGGCCCGCATTCGGAGGCTGTTCAAAGGGCTTGAGCACCGCCCGCCAGCCGCTTTCCACCCCGCCCGATTGTGAGGGATCGAATCTGCCCTCGACCGCCCCATCGAGAGGCAGCGACGCATCGAGCAACAGTTCATTCATCCTGGTGCGCCCCATCATCACGGCCCGGTCGTAATCCGCCAGACGCGAAGCGTTTTTCACTGTCTGCGACAGACCCACAATGAGACCGGTCACGGCCACGCCCATGATGACCGTCGCCACCAGCACTTCGAGCAAGGTGAAGCCGCGCCGATTCATCGAACCCCGTCGATGCGCTGGATCTTCGGGACCGCTGTTACAGGATCGATCTCGATGGACCGCCGGCCCCCTTTCTCGCTCCGCAAAATCACGCTGATGTGCGGGAACGATCCACCGGGGAAAAGCAGAAAGCGGCGCGGGTCGTCACCCTCTTTGCCTTCTTTGCCTTCAATGAAGATGCCGGGCGGCATCTCCAGCGTGCTCTGGGGCGTATCTTTCGAAGCGGCGGTATATACGGCCAGCCGATTTTCTTTCGGATCGATCACAATGGCCGCGGGCTGTTCCCGCCGATCCACATTATTCATAGAGGATGTTAAGAAGCTCGCCACCGAGCCCGCCGATGAGGCCAGACGCACACCGGCAAGGCCAGCGGTCAGGGCAGGGAAGGAAATGCTGGCAATGGCCGCAATGATCGAGACCACGATCAGCATCTCAATGAGAGTGACGCCGACCGAACGGCCTTTACTTCCAGAAAGCGGCTTATTTCCAGGAAGCGGCCTATTTCCAGGAATCGACATCGGCATTGAGATCCGTGCCGCCCGGTTGCCCGTCGGCGCCCAGGCTCACAATATCCGGTTCATCGCCATGCTCGCCAGGATATTTATAGAGATAAGCATGTCCCCAGGGATCGTTCCCCAGATCCTTGACCAGATACGGGCCATGCCACTGGTCGAGCCCGCTCGGCTGCTGCCGCAAAGCGCCGAGGCCCTGTTCCTGAGTGGGGAACATGCCCGTATCGAGCTTATACTGCCCAAGCGCCAGCTGGATATCCGAGATCTGCTGCCGTGCCGCCACCACGCGCGCCTGATCCCCGCGATGCAGCAGGCGGGGTCCCACGATAGCCGCAAAGAGCGCGATGATCGTGACCACCACCAGCATTTCGATCAGCGTGACGCCGGCACGCCCGTTCTTCTTTTGGTTCATTGGATTTTCCATACCTTAAATTTTCACGTCAAATTGCCACGTCGTTAATGCTCGTAATCGCAATCAGCATGCTCAACACCAGGGCGCCCACAATGATCCCCATAATCAGGATCACCAGCGGCTCGAAGATCGACGTAAACCGCTTGATCGCGGCGCGAGTTTCTTCTTCGTAAATGGCCGCCATGCGGGCAAACATCAAATCCAGTTTGCCCGTTTCCTCGCCCACGGTCAGCAGATGCGAAGCGAGCGGCGGAAACATCTTCGTCCTCGCCAGCGGCTGTGAAATGCCTTCGCCACGCTTGACTCCCTGCGCGACATCCTTCAGCGAATTCGCCATCCGTTTGTTGAACAGAATGCCTGCCGAAATATGCAGGGACTGCACCAGCGGCACGGAATTTCCCACCAGGGTCGACATCGCCCGCGCAAAGCGCGAAGTCTCCGCTTTGCGCATCGCGTCCCCCAGAACGGGAATCTTGAGCCGTGCGCCATCCCACCAGAAACGGCCCTCCGGGGTACGCGTATAAGCCCGGAACGCGACGAAGCTGCCGATGATTCCGAGCGCCACGACCCAACCCCAGTCCTGCACGATTTTGCTGGCTTCGAGCATGATCTGCGTGGGAACCGGAATTTTCATGCGGCTGTCGTCAAAGACGCTCGCAAAGCGCGGAACGACGAAGTCTAACAATACGAAAATGGAGCCTGCGCCCACCAGCGCGAGCAGGGAAGGGTAGATCATCGATGAAACGATGTAGCTGCGCAGCTCATCGCGCGATCGCTCGAATTCCGAGAGCCGCTCGAAGATCTGCCCCAGACTTCCCGACGCCTCGCCCGCCCGCACCATGTTGATGAACAGGTCCGAAAAGTAGGCGGGATGAATGGCCAGCGCATCGGCCAGCGCCTTCCCGCCCTTGATAGACCGAAGAACATCGCTGACAATCGTGCGGAAGATGGGCCGCGTGGTGAGTTCGCTCGTGATCGACAGCGCGCGGTCGAGCGGCACGCCGGAGTTGAGCAGCGTCGAAAGTTCCTGCGTGAAGAACAAAACATCGCGCCGGCGGCTGCCTCCCAAAGTCGGCAGGTTGAGCTCGAGGCCTTTCTTCTTTTCCGACCCCACATAGACCGGCGTCAGGCCCTGACGCAACAATTCCCGCGCTACGGAATTGGTGTTTTCCGCCGTGATGATGCCGGTGCGCAGCTTGCCATCGGACCCGACGGCGCGATAGTGAAACGTCGCCGAAGGCATCAGAACTCCTGGGTGACGCGCGTCACTTCAGCGGCGGTGGTCAGACCCTCGCCGACCTTCATCCAGCCATCCTCACGCAGATTGCGCATGCCATGCTGCCGCGCCACGGCGGTGAGCCGGCTGGCGTCGGCATTCGTCATGATGAGCTGCCGGAGTTCGTCGTTCAGCTCCATCAGCTCGAAGATACCCGCGCGTCCGTGATAGCCCGAGCCATTGCATTCCGGGCAGCCACGTCCATGGAAAGATTCGATGCGATCGCCGAACGGTGTGAGCGACAGCCCCGCGCTTTCCTTGCAGTGGCGGCAGATCACGCGCACCAGCCGCTGCGCCAAAACTGCGACCACCGATGACGTGATCAGGTAATTTTCCACGCCCATATCCGTGAGCCGTGTGACCGCGCTCGGGGCATCGTTGGTATGCAGCGTCGAAAACACGAAGTGGCCGGTGAGTGCCGAACGGATCGCAATATCGGCGGTTTCCCGGTCGCGGATTTCCCCAATCATGATCACGTCGGGATCCTGGCGAACGATATGCCGGATCCCCGCGGCGAAGGTAAGCCCAATGGCCGGATTCACGTGAATCTGATTGATCCCATCCATCTGGTATTCCACCGGATCTTCAATGGTGATGATCTTCTTATCCGGCAGGTTGATGCGCTTCAGAGCGGAATAGAGCGTGGTCGATTTGCCGCTGCCCGTAGGTCCGGTCACCAGAAAGATCCCGTGCGGCAGCGACGTATAGTGCTCCATGCGGCTCAGCATGTGTTCGTCGAAACCAAGCCGGCGCAGGTCGTAGAAGTCGCCCGCCGAGCGGTCCAGCAGGCGCATCACAACGCTTTCGCCGTAGAGCGTGGGCAGCGTGGAAACGCGCAAATCCACTTCGCGGCCAAGGATGCGCAGCTTGATACGGCCATCCTGCGGCAGCCGCCTCTCCGCAATGTTGAGCTTCGCCATCAGCTTCAGGCGCGAGATGATGGCGGCCTTCAGCTCTTTCGGGGGCTGTTCCTGATTAAACAGCACGCCGTCGATACGGAAGCGAATACGAAACTCCTTCTCGAACGGCTCAATATGGATGTCGCTCGCGCGCTGTTCGACAGCCTGCGCGATCATCGAATTCACCAGCCGGATGACGGGCGCTTCGCTCGCCATATCTCGCAGGTGCTCGAGATCGTCTT
>JBDUBZ010000017.1:0-21213 GCA_040003745.1 Terriglobia bacterium | reverse complement strand
CCATCATCGGGCAGACGGCCCACGCCTTGGCGGAGGACCGCGCGCTCTGCCTGGTTCATCAGCGCTTTTCCACTAATACATTTCCTTCCTGGCAGCTGGCCCACCCCTTCCGCTACGTGGCCCACAACGGCGAAATCAACACGCTGAAGGGCAATGTGAACTGGATGCATGCCCGGCAGCCGATACTGCGGTCCGATCTTTTCGGCGACGATCTCTCGAAGCTCTTCCCGGTAATTCAGCCGAATGGCAGCGATTCCTCGGCTTTCGATAACGCTCTTGAACTGCTGGTGCAGTCGGGCCGATCGCTGCCGCACGCCGTGGCGATGCTCATCCCCGAGGCCTGGGACGGTCATCCCAACATGGATGAGAGCAAGAAGGCGTTCTACGAATATCACTGCTCATTGATGGAGCCGTGGGACGGTCCGGCCGCCATTACGTTCACCGATGGCCGTGTCATCGGCGCGACTCTTGACCGCAACGGACTCCGCCCCGCGCGCTATGTGGTCACCCATGACGATATGGTCGTGCTCGCGTCCGAAGCCGGCGTGCTGCCGATTAAGCCCGAGAACATCCGGAAACAAGGCCGCCTGCAGCCCGGCAAAATGTTCCTGATCGATCTGGAACAGGGCCGCATTATTTCCGATAACGAACTCAAGGCGCAACTGGCCGCCCGCCAGCCCTACGGCGAATGGCTGAAGCAATACCAAGTCACGCTCGATCAACTGCCCGACCCCGCGCGCGTGCATGGGTCGGATCACTCGACGATCATTTCGCGGCAACGCGCCTTCGGCTATACCGACGAAGACGTTCGCATACTGATGACCCCCATGGCCGTGAATGGTGAAGAGCCGCTCGGCTCCATGGGCGTCGATACACCGCTCGCCTGTCTCTCGGACAAGCCGCAGCCGCTGTTCAACTACTTCAAGCAGCTCTTCGCGCAGGTGACCAATCCGCCGATCGATCCCATCCGGGAAGAGATGGTGATGTCGCTCGTGAGTTACATCGGCACGGAGCGCAATATCCTGGCCGAGACACCGCAGCACTGCCAGACGCTCAAGCTGCCGCATCCGATCGTGACCAATCGCGATCTCGAAAAATTGCGGCGCGTTTCCCAGGGCGACTTCCTTGCAACCACGCTGCCGACGCTTTTCGAAGTCGCGGCTGGAGAGGAAGGTCTGGAGCGCGCTCTCGATGGCGTATGCCGCCGGGCGTCACTCGCCATCCAGGCCGGCTATTCGATTCTGATTCTGTCCGATCGCGGAGTCGATCCGGAATACGCGCCTATCCCCAGCCTGCTGGCGCTCACGGCGGTGCACAACCATCTGATCCGGGAAGGCTCGCGTACGCAGGTGGCGCTGATCACGGAATCGGGTGAGCCGCGCGAGGTGATGCATTTTGCGCTGCTCATCGGTTACGGGGCGAGCGCGATCAATCCGTATCTCGCGATCGAGACTCTGGAAGACCTCACTCTGCGCGGCTATCTGCCGGATGGCCTCACCTTTGAAAAGGCGCTGTACAACTACATCAAATCCATCAACAAAGGTTTGCTGAAGGTCTTCTCGAAGATGGGCATCTCGACCCTGCAGAGTTACCGGGGCGCGCAGGTCTTCGAAGCGATCGGCCTGAACAGCGATCTGGTCGGGAAGTATTTCACGGGCACCGCTTCACGAATTGAAGGGGTGGGGCTGGGTGTGCTGGCGCGCGAAGCCGTCATGAAGCATACGCTCGCCTTCGATTCCATTACGGATTCCGATACCGAGCTCTCAGTCGGCGGCAATTACGCCTTCCGCCTGCGGGGGGAATACCATTTGCTGAATCCATCTTCGATCAGCAAATTACAGCATTCGGTGCGGCAGGGAAGCTTCAAAACTTTCGAAGAATATACCGATACGGTCAACGAGCAGAGCAAGCAGTTGTGTACGCTGCGGGGGCTTTTCGAGTTTAAGACCGGCAAGCCCGTGCCCATTGACGACGTTGAGTCCGCGACCGAAATCGTCAAGCGTTTTGCGACCGGCGCTATGTCTTTCGGATCCATCTCGGCCGAAGCGCACGAAACACTGGCCATCGCGATGAATCGCATTGGCGGCAAATCGAATACCGGCGAAGGCGGGGAAGACGAGTCGCGCTTCCTGCCGGACGCCAACGGCAATCTCCGCCGCAGCGCCATCAAGCAGGTGGCCTCCGGACGGTTCGGCGTTACCGCGCACTATCTGGTAAACGCCGATGAACTGCAGATCAAGATGGCGCAGGGCGCGAAGCCTGGCGAGGGCGGGCAGCTACCGGGCCACAAGGTAGACGACGTGATTGCGCGTGTGCGCCATTCCATTGCCGGTGTGGGCCTCATTTCTCCGCCGCCGCATCACGATATCTACTCGATTGAAGATCTGGCCCAGCTGATATACGATCTGAAAAACGTCAACCCCCAGGCGCGGATTGCCGTGAAACTGGTCGCCGAAGTAGGTGTGGGCACAGTCGCGGCAGGCGTAGCGAAAGCCCATGCGGACGTGGTGCTGATCAGCGGCCATGATGGCGGCACAGGCGCTTCGCCCCTGACTTCGTTGAAGCACGCGGGCGCGCCGTGGGAGCTCGGACTGGCGGAGACGCAACAGGTCCTGGTGTTGAACGATCTGCGCAGCCGTATCCGCGTACAGACCGATGGCAAGCTTTCAACCGGACGCGATATTGCCATTGCCGCATTGCTGGGCGCGGAAGAGTTCGGCTTCTCGACCGTTCCGCTGGTGGCGCTGGGCTGCATCATGATGCGCAAATGCCACCTCAATACTTGTCCCGTTGGCATCGCGACGCAGGATCCCGTGCTGCGCGCCAAGTTTACCGGGCAACCCGAGCACGTCATCAATTTCTTCTTCTTCATCGCGGAGCAGCTCCGTCAGATCATGGCGCAGCTTGGCTTCCGTCGCGTGGACGAGATGATTGGCCGCGTCGACATGCTCGATACCAGACACGCGGTGGAACACTGGAAGGCGAAGGGTCTCGATTTTTCGGAGATCCTTTATAACCCGCCGACTCCGGCGCGGGTGAGCCGCCGTTGCACCATCAAGCAGGATCACGGTCTCGATGAGGCGCTCGACTATAAACTCATCGACCTCACTAAAGAAGCGATTGAAACTCAGACGCCGATTGAAATCAAGCTGCCGATCCGCAACGTGCATCGCACTGTGGGTGCGATGCTCTCGGGCGACATTGCCCGCAAATATGGCTCGGCCGGCCTCCCCGACGGTACCCTCAACTTCAAGTTCACGGGTTCGGCCGGGCAGAGCTTTGGTGCGTTCCTGGTGAAGGGCGTCTGCCTGGAACTTGAGGGCGAGGCCAACGATTACGTGGGCAAGGGGCTCTCGGGAGGGCGGATCATCGTCTATCCATCGAAGCATTCGACCTTCCTGCCGGAAGAGAACATCCTCATCGGCAACGTTGTTCTGTATGGAGCCACCAGCGGCGAAGCCTTTTTCAACGGCATGGCCGGCGAGCGCTTTGCAGTCCGCAACTCGGGCGCCAGCGCGGTGGTCGAAGGCCTGGGCGATCACGGCTGCGAATACATGACGAATGGTCTGGTGGTTGTGCTGGGCAAGGTCGGCCGCAACTTCGCGGCGGGCATGTCGGGCGGCATCGCCTATGTGCTCGATGAGCTGGGCCAGTTCTCGGCCTTCCGCTGCAACAGAACCTCAGTGGATTTAGACGCTGTGACGGATCCTGCCGACGAAGAGATTCTCAAAGAGCGGATTACCCGCCACTTTGAACTGACCGGCAGTCCGCGTGCGAAATGGATCCTCGAAAACTGGGCGTCGATGCTCCCGAAATTCGTTAAGGTTTTCCCGCATGAGTACCGGAAGGCGATGAAGAAGCAGATGGCGCAGGCGCATTTGTCCGTGCCGCATCCGAATGTGATTCAGCAGCAGGTGGCGCATGGATAGAGTGATATGGGTAAGATAACCGGATTTCTCGAATACACCCGCGAGTTGCCCGCCCGGCGCCCCGCCGCCGAGCGCGTCAACGACTGGTTCGAAATCTATCAGCCGTTTCCCGAAGAGGTGATCCGCCGTCAGGGCGCGCGCTGCATGGATTGCGGCGTGCCGTTCTGCCATACCGGATGCCCAGTCTCGAACATCATTCCAGACTGGAACGATCTGGTTTGGCATGGCCGCTGGCGTGAAGCAATTCGCGTGCTTCATTCCACGAACAACTTCCCGGAATTCACCGGGCGGATCTGCCCCGCTCCCTGCGAAGCCGCCTGCGTGCTGGGTATTAACGAACCGCCCGTCACCATCAAACAGATCGAGAAGACGATCGTCGACCGCGCGTGGGAAGAGGGCTGGATTCAGCCGGAGCCACCGAAATACACCACGGGTAAACGGGTCGCTGTCGTGGGTTCAGGGCCTGCTGGTCTTGCGGCGGCGCAGCAGCTGGCGCGCGCCGGACACAGCGTGACTGTTTTCGAGAAAGCCGACCGCATTGGCGGCCTGCTTCGCTATGGCATTCCAAACTTCAAGATGGAAAAGCATCTGATCGATCGCAGGGTCGAACAGATGAAGGCCGAGGGCGTGGAATTCGTGGTGAATACCCACGTGGGCCGGGACATTCAGGTGCGCCATCTGCAAAGCGACTTCGATGCGGTCCTGCTGGCGGGTGGTGCGGAACAGCCGCGCGACCTTAAGGTGCCGGGCCGCGAACTCAAAGGGATTCACTACGCCATGGAATTCCTGCCTCTCTCGAATAAGGTATGCGAGGGCGACACCGTTCCGGACCAGATTCTCGCCACTGACAAACGAGTCGTCATCATAGGCGGGGGCGACACGGGCGCCGATTGCCTGGGAACTTCGCACCGGCATCGCGCCGCTCACATCACGCAGTTCGAACTACTGCCGAAACCACCGGATTCGCGCGCCCCGCACACGCCGTGGCCTCTCTGGCCGATGCAGTTGCGCGTCGAGAGTTCGCATGAAGAAGGCGGCATTCGCGACTGGAGCGTTTCCACCGTGCGTTTCAGCGGCGACGAGAACGGCAACGTGAAGAAACTCCACGGCGTGCGCGTCGGAACTCCTCCGAAGTTTGAAGCGATGCCCGGGACCGAGTTCGAGATCGATGTGGATCTCGTATTGCTGGCCATGGGTTTTACCGGCCCTGTGCGCAGCGGGCTCATAGAAGATCTCGGCGTCGCGCTCGACGATCGGGGCAATGTTTCGACCAACGCGAGCTACATGTCGTCAGTCTCTGGCGTTTTTGCGGCGGGCGACACCAGGCGCGGCCAGTCTCTGGTCGTGTGGGCCATCGCCGAAGGTCGGAAAGCTGCCCGCGGCGTGGATGAGTTCCTGATGGGCTCCTCGAATCTGGCGGAATAACCGGGCTCTACGCCAGATCGGTCAGGCTGATCGGAAGCTTTCGAATCCGTTTACCCGTGGCGGCGAAAATAGCATTGCAGACCGCCGGCGCAATGGCCGGGCCCGCCGCTTCACCGATGCCTCCCGGATTGTTATCGCTGCCGACGATCACAACATCCACCTGCGGCATCTCGCCGATTCGCACCACTTCGTATTTATCGAAGTTACCCTGCTGAACGCGGCCGTTCTCAATGGTGATCGCACCCTTGAGCGCTGCCGATAATCCATAAACGATGCCGCTTTCAATCTGCTGAGTAATGATCGCCGGGTTCACCACATGCCCGCAATCGACCGCGCAGACCACGCGATGGACCTTCAGCCTGCCGTTCGTGACCGAGACTTCCGCGACCTGGGCGGTAAAGCTGCCGATGTTGTTGACGACAGCAACGCCCTGAAAATGCCCAGCGGGCGCCTTGCCCCAATTGGCTTTCTCGGCAGCGCGCTTCAACACTTCAGCGAGACGGGGTGATTTGGCAAGCAGGCGCAATCGAAGCTCGACCGGATCCTTACGCCCTGCCGCCGCAAGCTCATCAAGGAAGCTTTCGGCGAAGAACGTGTTCTGTGTATAGCCGACCGCGCGCCAGTAGTTGGTGGGAATGCCCGGGTCGGGTCCGCGCCAATCCACGTGGAAATTCGGGAAAGTGTATTCCAGCGTGTGGATCCCTTCGACGGCCGTTCCATCCACGCCACCGCCTCTGCGGGCGCCGCCAAATGACGGGCACGCCACCTTCGCGGCAAACGCCAGCGGCCAGCCATCCGCATCCACTGCGCCGGCGAACTTCGCCATCGAGGCCGGGCGATAGAGGTCGTGCTGCATATCGTCTTCGCGCGTCCACGTCAATTTGATCGGCGTGCCCGGCATTGCCTTCGCAATCTCCACGGCTTCCGAAACATAGTCCGTCCCGCCACGCCGGCCGAAGCCGCCGCCCAGGTACATCGTATTGATTTTTACGTTCTCAGGGTTAAGACCTGTAATCTGAGCGGCTACACTCCGCGACCCCGCCTGCATCTGGGTGGACACCCACACTTCGCAGCTATCGGGACGCACTACGGCCGTGCAGTTCATCGGCTCCATGGATGCATGAGCCAGGTAGGGCGCTTCGTAGACCGCCTCTAGTTTTTTCGAAGCGCCGGCAAGTACCCCTTCGGCATCGCCCACCTGTTTTGCAACCGTTCCCGGCTGCTGCAGCTGGTCCGCGAAAAGCTTGCTGATCGCGACACTGCTCTGCTTCGCGTTCGGACCCTCATCCCAGCGAATCTCGAGAGCCTTGCGGCCCTGCATAGCCGCCCAGGTGTTCTCGCCGATGACCGCCACTCCCTGTGGAATCTGCACCACGTTCTTCACGCCGGGTACTAACTTCGCCTTGCTCGCATCGAAGCTCGCGACCTTACCGCCGAACACGGGGCAGCGCGAGAGGGATGCATAAAGCATGCCGGGCACGCGTGCGTCGAGGCCGAACTTCGCCTGACCATTGCTCTTCTCGCGCGTGTCGAGCCTCTTCACGGGCTTTCCCAGCAGCTTGAACTGAGCCGGATCCTTCACGGCTACGCCCGTGGGGACCGGAAGATTCGCGGCGGCCTCCGAAAGGCTTCCGTAACTCAGACGCGCCCCCGTCGTGGGGTTAACGACAAAACCGTTGCCGGTACGAAGCGACGATCGGTCCGTATTCCATTTGGCGGCGGCGGCATCGATCAGCATGGCGCGCCCCGTGGCCCCGGCCTGCCGCAGCGGCGTCCAGGAAGTACGGATACTGGCGCTGCCGAAAACACCCTGCATGCCATAGAGAGCCGGATTGACCGGAGCGAACTCCGTCCGGACCTTCGCCCAGTCGCAGTCGAGTTCTTCGGCAAGCAGCATGGAAAGCGAGGTCACGGTCCCCTGGCCCATCTCCGCTTTGGTGATGATGAACGTGACGGTGTCGTCGGGCGCGATGTGAATGTAGGCGTTCGGGCGCACCTGCCCCTGCGCTCCCCTGCCGCCCGGCGCCTGCGCAGACAACTTGAAACTCAATAGCAGGCCCGCGCCTGCCTTTAGAAAATCGCGGCGCTGGACGGTTCTGATGGCGCTCATGCCTTACCTCCCGCAGTCTTCAGATCGGCAGCCCGGTGAATGGCGCGGCGAATCTGGGCGTAAGTTCCGCAGCGGCAGATGTTGCCGCGCAATGCCTCGTCGATATCCGCGTCAGTGGGCTTCGCCGTCTTGGCAAGCAGCGAGGCCGCGGCCATGATCTGACCGGACTGGCAGTAACCGCACTGCGGAACGTCTTCCTCAATCCACGCGCGCTGCACCGGGTGCGTGGTGTCGGCGGAGAGACCTTCAATGGTGGTAACGGTCTTGCCGGCGACACTCGCGACCTGCGTCACACACGATCGGGTGGCATTGCCATTGATATGCACCGTGCAGGCGCCGCAAAGCGCCATGCCGCAGCCGAATTTGGTGCCGGTCATGCCGAGGGTATCGCGCAGAACCCAGAGCAGAGGAGTTTGCGGATCAACGTCGACAGTCTGCCTGGCTCCGTTGAGAGTGAAGGTAACAGCCATAGGGATATGGCTAGATTATCTCTCGTTTTGAGTGCGTGCCGGATTACAAATTCTTCTGCCAGATGGCTCGCCCGATAAAGAACGGCCCCATCTGCTGCATGAAGCTGGAAGTCTGCTTCGTCTTCCGCATCGCCTGCACGCAGGCGGAGAGCGGGAACAATTCCTTGCCAATCAGGCCGATCACAAAGTCGTTATCGTTCTGATCGATTCCAAAACAGGCCAGCCGGACATCGAGCGCGTACCCAGCTGTGCCGAAGCTGTGGCCAATGGCTCCGTGCTCGCGCAGCACGGAACTCTGCTCTTCAGGCGGCAGCGCGTTGAACTCGCCCTTGCGGCGCAGCGGATACCAGACTGCCCACGGCCACGCGGGATCCGTCACCGACCGCCGCGAACGGTGCAGCAGCCAGTCCTCAAGATTCGGCTCATGGCCCAGTGCATAGGTCCGTCCCATCATTGTGAATTCCGGTTTCAGCTTCAGACCGGCGAACGCGTCCTTATGGATGAGCCGGCGCACGCTGTCGACAAAGAAGGCGGGATCGTCGCTCCATGTCAGGAGCCCGACGCCGCGCGGATCGTTCGCATCCTCATATAAGACGCCTCCGAGGCCGGAGTCGGACATGGCCGCGGTGATAGCGGAAATATCGCACACGTTGCCGAACGCAAGCAGTTGCATGAAGAGGCGGCGGTCGGAAGTCTGCTGTTCCCCCGCGCGTACGCCGCCCTTTTCTCTTAGATCGAGTGATTCCACAGAACCAGCGTAGCGCTGAAGCTGGCTTACAGCTTTGTCACGATGAACGGCTTTGTCGTCGGCTGAGCCGATCCGCCGGCGGGTTCCACCGTGACCGCAAGAGCGGCCGCGTCGACCACCGGACCCGGACGGACATACATGGCCGTGGCATCCTTCTCGCTCGCGAACGTTCCGGCGGGAATTGGATTGCCCGAGTTGGGGATCACCCACAGCTCGAAGGTTCGTCCCGCCTCGAGAGCGGGCAGGTGCGCCGCAATGAACACGACGCCTTTGCCTGAATGAACGAAGACACGCCCGCGCGCCGCAGGTTCTCCAAACGACACATCGCGCGTGGCGGGATCCTCGAGAATCGAGATCGCCTGGCTCAGCCTCGCATCCGAAGCCGGCTGCGCGCCCGGGAACTTCAGGAGGAAAACCAAAGCCAGTGCCGCGGCGACTGCCCAGGGGGCGAGCACCGCCCATGACCACTGTTGCCCTGGCTTTACTAAAGCAATGATGCGTCTTCGCAAACTCCTCGGCGGATCCACCACCTTCACGGCGCCTGCTATGGCCGCCGTGGTTGTCATGGCTGTCCGCACACCGCTCGTGCACAGCGGGCAGCTTCTCCCCAGGTGAGCCGAGATCTCCGACCGTTCCGGATCCGTCGCGGACCCAACCGCGTATGCCTCGTAATCGTCGCGCAATTCTTCGCACGTCATGCCGACACCGCCTGCGCGAGTTCATCGCGTAAATGCCTCAGAGCCGATCGGACCCACGTCTTCACCGTGCCAAGGGGTTCACCCATCCGTTCGGCCATCTCCGTCTGAGACAAGCCTTCGTAGTACGCGAGGTCGATCACTTTCTGCTGATTCGGACTCAGCGTGGCGATGGCCTTGCGGATCAGACGGGCATGATCGGTATTAAAGACGTCGCGCTCCATGTCGACGAAGAGCGACGGATGCTCGCGCGCATCGAACTCAAACGAGTTCCGGTCCATTCGCGAACTTATAGACCGGATGTAGTCGATCGCGCGGTTGCGCGCAATCGCCAGAAGCCACGGTCCCAGCGCGCCCCGGGTGGCTTCGAAGCCCTGTGCCCGGTTCCACACGCGCAGGAATGTCTCCTGCACCAGATCTTCCGCGATGGCCCCGTCCCGGACTATGGAAATAATCACCGAATAGGCCAGCCGCCCGAAACGATCATAAAGATCGCGCATGGCATCGGGCTCCCTGCGCTGCAGCCTCCGCGCGAGTTCTTCATCGTTTTCTCCGCTGAGCTCAAGAGCCAGCAACAATCCTGGAATCGTCATGTTCTTTGTTCTTTGATGAGCATACCTCTGAGTGGACGCGATGGAGTATGTATCCGGTTGAAGAATGACCCTGCCATCGGGCTCAAGGATGATGCCGGCGCCGGGTTGAAGAGTGTTGCACACGCTCGACCGCACACTCTGTTGTACGTCGCCGAAGAGACGATGGATGCCGGTCTCGCGTGAGCGTACCTTCACACGCATTTTTTTCTTGACATTCGTACTGAGTAACTCTATATATGGATCACGCTGCGATTTTTTTTATCGCAAGTTTTTCGATATAGGGAGAATCACTTCAATGAAGAACGCAACCAAGAAAGCCGCTCCGAAGAAAAAAGCTGCCGCCAAGAAAAAGGGCAAGTAGCCATCGCGTCCTCTGGACGTAACAAAAAAGGGGCTCCGGAAACGGGGCCCCTTTTTTTGTTTGTATCCCACGCAGACGTCAGAGCGGCGGCTCCATCGGGAGCGCCAGGGGCGGCTCGCGCAGAAAACTTAGTTCCTTCATCTGCGCCACCGCCTCCTGAATCGCCTGCTCGGAGGTAGCCTCCACCGTAATGACAAAAGGAAGATCGTGCTTCTCATCGCACGGCAGCTGCAGAACCGCTTCGAGCCCGATCTGTCTCGCTGCCAGAATGCCCGCAAGTTCCGCAATGATTCCCGGCCGGTCGTCCACGCGGAATCGCAAATAATACGGCCTGTATTGCAATCCGATGGAGACTGGCTGATACTCGCCCAGCCGCTCGTGCGCGAAAGGCGAAACGCGCTCGGGGCTGCCACATCGAATCTCCCGCCCCACTCGCATCAAATCGCTGACTACTGCAACCCCCGTCGGGTTCGGTCCCGCGCCCCGTCCGTAATAAAACGTGTCCGATCCGAAGTGGCCCTTCACCCAGACCGCGTTGTAAGCACCCTTCACTCCCGCCAGGATGGTCGACTGCCGGATGAGTGCCGGGCGCACGGACAGAATCAGCCCGCGGTCAGTCTGCTGCGCCGAACACACCAGGCGGATCGTGTGGCCGAGCTGATGTGCGTAATCGAAATCCTGTGCCGTGATCCGGCGAATGCCTTCGACGAAGATATCGCTCGGAGTGATGCGTTCCCCAAACGCCAGCGCCGCCAGGATCGCGAGCTTCGAACGCGCGTCGTATCCGTCGACATCGGCGCTCGGGTCGGCTTCGGCGTAACCGAGCGCCTGCGCCTCGGCAAGAATCTCGTCGAACGAAGCCCCGCGCCGCTCCATCTCCGTGAGAATGTAGTTGCTGGTCCCGTTCAGGATGCCGGCGATCGCGACGATCCGATCGCCCGAGATGCCTTCGCGAAGAACCGCGTGGATGGGAATGCCTCCCGCAACGCTCGCCTCCATCGCGAGATTGATGTTGGCGCGGATGGCGCGGTCCCAGATCTCGGCGCCCTCGAGAGCCATCAATTCCTTGTTCGCCGTAACAATCGATTTACCGTTTGCGATCGAACCCTCAATGATCTCGCGCGCGACGCCCGTACCCCCGACGAGTTCCGCCACCACGTCGATCTCCGGATGCGCGACCACCTCGCGCCAGTCGGCTGTCCGCAGAGCGTCGCCGGGCACGTGAGCGACGTCCCGCGTCAGTATCGACCGGCTGCAAACCGCGGCCACTCGCAACCGGAACCCGAGCTTCAGGGCAATCTGGTCGGCGTTAGCTTCAAGGATCGCCAAAGTGCCCGAGCCGACGTTGCCCAGGCCGATAACCCCCACACGTACGTCTTTCATTCTTTCGCTATGATAACGGCGTGGATAGTTTTACAAGGCGGGCGGGCGTGCGGCGTGCCGTTCTCGCGATCGCGCCCGCGGCGTTGAACACGGGCACGTTGACCACCCAGCTCTGGTCCGCTCAGGTCGAGACCCTGCCATCAGACCTGCCTGCAATACCTTCCGCCACTGAAGACACCCACCTGCCGAACGGCAAGTCACAACGCGACGAAATCCTGCGGTCCGAGTATCAACAGAACCTAAAGGACGCGCGGGAGCTGATGAATCTTTCGAAGGCCTTCGAGCTCGAACTCCAGAGGAGCGATCGCTTCGTTTTGTCGCTCGATCTGCTCAAGCGCCTGGACGACATGGAAAAGCTGACGAAGCGCATCCGGGCCCGGATGCGGCGTTAGCGGTTTCATCCAGCGCGTGCGCTACAATCCCTTCGATGGCTCTGACCCAAGTCAAGTCCCAACTCATGAGCGCTTCGGAGATTGACCGGACCCTGGTTCGCCTCGCCCATGAAATCCTCGAAAAGACCAAAGACCTGGATCAGCTCGCCTTTATCGGCATAAGGCGCCGTGGTGTGCCTCTCGCCCAGCGTCTGTCGGCCAAAATTGAAGCGCTCGAGAAGCTCACCGTGCCCGTGGGTATCCTCGATATCAATCTTTATCGCGACGACCTGAGCACGGTCGGAGCCAAGCCGCAGCTCAACGGCACTGAAATCAACTTCTCGGTCCAGGGAAAGGAAATCATTCTTATGGATGATGTTCTTTATACGGGCCGCACTATTCGCGCCGCGCTCGATGCCCTTTTCGACCACGGCCGCCCGGCGCGGGTTCAGCTGCTCGTGCTGGTGGATCGCGGACATCGGGAACTGCCCATCGAAGCGCGCTACGTCGGCCGCACGGTGCAGACTTCGGATTCGGAGATCATTGAGGTCAAGTTCCAGGAGATCGACGAGATGGAAAAAGTGCTGCTGTGCGAGTGCACGGTCGCGGAACCCGCCTGATCGATGACGGAGCCGGAGAGAAAGTCCCGTGGCCTTCTCGACATCGAGAGTCTCGACCGAACCGAGATCCAGGCGATCCTCGACCGCGCCCGCTTTTTCCAGCCGCCCCCCAATGGAGGCTATCGGCGTCTCGATTCGCTGCGGGGCAAAACTGTCGTCAATCTGTTCTTCGAGGCCTCCACTCGCACGCGCGTAAGTTTTGAGATCGCGGCGAAGCGCCTGGGCGCGGACACCTTATCTATCGCGGCGCAGGGCTCCAGTACCTCCAAAGGCGAATCGCTCGTGGACACCCTCAACACCCTGGCGGCCATGCGCCCGAATGCCATTGTCATGCGGCATGCCGCATCCGGGGCGCCACAGTTCCTCGCACGCCATCTGCAGATCCCCATCGTCAATGCGGGCGAT
Organism: Terriglobia bacterium; assembly: GCA_040003745.1. Lineage (GTDB taxonomy): Bacteria > Acidobacteriota > Terriglobia > Bryobacterales > Bryobacteraceae > BOG-234. The sequence continues at coordinate 8,103 of JBDUBZ010000017.1, read as the reverse complement.
GGAACCCACGAGCATCCCACGCAGGCCCTGCTCGATGCGCGGACCATCCTCGACCAGCGGCCGGCGCTCGAAGGCCTTCGCGTCGCTATCGTGGGGGACATCGCGCACAGCCGCGTGGCACGCTCGAATGTTCACCTTCTTTCAAAGTTTGGCGCGCAGATCGTTCTCTGCGGACCGCCTTCGCTTCTCCCCCGGGAACTTGAACACCTCGCACCTGGCGTTCAACTCGCCTTCGAAATGACGGAAGCGATCGAGAACGCCGACGTAATAATGATGTTGCGCGTTCAGCTGGAGCGGCAGCATGAGGCCCCCATGGCCGCCGGTGAGTATTTTCGTTTCTACGGACTGCGTCTCGAACACCTCGCCCACGCCAATCCGAACGTAATCGTCATGCACCCAGGTCCTATCAATCGCGGGCGGGAACTGAGCTCGGAAGTCGCCGACAGCCAGCGGTCCGTCATCCTGAATCAGGTGGAAAACGGAGTGGCCGTCCGCATGGCAGTGCTGGAACGCGTTCTGGGAGCCCCCCAATGAGTTCCCTTCTGATCGCGGGCGGACGGGTGGTCGACCCGGCCTCGCACTTCGACGGTCTGGCCGACGTGCTGGTGCGCGACGGCGTCATCGAAGCCATCGGACCAGGTCTGAAAGCCGGCGATGTCCCAGTCTTCAATGCCAAAGGTGCAATCGTCGCCCCCGGCTTTATCGACATGCATGTCCACCTCCGCGAGCCCGGCCTCGAACACGCGGAGACAATCGAATCGGGCGCCAAGGCTGCGGCGGCGGGCGGCTTCACCACTATTTGCTGCATGCCCAACACCGTCCCCCTGAACGACAGCGCCATGGTGACGAGTTACATTGTGCAGCGAGCCCGCCAGGTGGCAAGCGTGAATGTGTTCCCCATCGGCGCCATTACCAAAGGCAGTCTCGGCGAGGAACTGGCCGCCATCGGTTCTATGCGTGATGCCGGAATCGTTGCCATATCGGACGACGGCCGTCCCGTGATGAATGCCCGCGTCATGCGCCGGGCAATGGAACTGGCGCGCGCTCTGGACCTTACGGTCATCGACCATTGTGAGGACCTCAACCTCAGCGCCGGCGGCGACATGCACGAGGGCGAAATCTCGGTTCGCCTCGGCCTCCGCGGAATTCCTTCGTCGTCCGAAGATGTGATGGTGGCCCGCGACCTGCTGCTGGCCGAGCAGACCGGCGCCCGCTTCCACGTCGCCCATCTTTCCACGTCCCGCTCGGTCGCGATGGTCGCCTTCGCGAAGACCCGCGGCCTCACCGTCAGTTGTGAAGTCTGCCCCCACCACTTTGCGATCACCGACCACGAACTGCTCGCTTACGACAGCAACTACAAAATGAAGCCGCCGCTGCGCACCGATTCCGACACTGCGGCTTTGATCGAGGGCATTGTCAGCGGCGTGGTGGATGCCATCGCCACCGATCACGCACCGCACCCGGGAAGTGAAAAGATGCAGGAGTTCGAGCGCTGCCCCTTCGGAATCACCGGTCTCGAAACCGCGATTGGTCTCTCTCTCTCTGAACTTATTCACAAGAACTTGATCTCTGTTTCGCGCTTCGTAGAGCTGTTTACCACCGGCCCGGCTAATATCCTTAAACTGAATCGCGGTACACTCAAGCCCGGCGCACCTGGCGATATTACGGTCTTCGATCTGACCACCGAGTGGAGCTATGACGCGCAGCAATCGTTCTCGAAAAGCCGCAATTCTCCTTTTCATGGGCGAAGGTTCCGCGGCGGACCGGCCGCGACAGTCGTGGGAGGCAAAATCGCATGGACGAGAGAATAGATGAAAGAATAATCGACCACGATCACCGCCTTCCCGGGGGCCGGCGCACCGCGCGCTTCGGCGTCATCGGTCTCCTGATTGCCGCGTTTGCACTGCTGGTCATCGTTCGCTGGGGCGCTTCCCTGCTGATCGATTATTCGTGGTGGAAAGAGATGGGCCAGATCCGGACGTGGCTCGATCTTTACGCCTATTCAACGCTCCCCGTCGCTGCGGGAACCATGCTCGCGTGGATCATACTTCTTGTCGCTCACGCACGCGCGGTCCGTTTCTCCGGAGGCCGCGTCAGCGACTATCCGCTTTATTCGCGTTTGTCGTCGGTCGTGATGCTGGCGCTTTCGTTCTTTGTAGCCGACGCCAGTATCGACAACTGGACGGTGATTCGTTTCGCCGGAAGCCGGGCCGCGTCTGGCGCCGGCACTTTCCACGATCCCGTTTTTGGCAAGCCCGCCACCTTTTATTTGTTCGACCTGCCGTTCTGGTCCGATCTGCGCGGCTACATTTTTGCCGTCGTCATCCTCACGATCCTCGTGTATTGGCTGGTGGCGCGCGGCTGGCAACTGCGCTTCACTCTGCCGGATCTGCAAAAGGGCTCGATCGATCTCTCGTTCTTTCGCCTCGCCGGCGGTCTCGAATCGAGGTTCCTGCGCATTTCGCTCTCGTTCTTCCTGATCGCTCTCGCCTTCCGCTTTTACCTCGCCCGCTACGAAATGGTCTGGAACCAGCATCGCTTCATGGTCGGGATCGACTACACGGACGCTCATTTCGCCCTGCCTCTTTATTGGGTCGTGATCGCAGCCCTGCTCATTGGAGCCGTCCTGATTGCCCTGCGCCACTGGATTCTCGCAGCCGCCCTGGTGGGCGTCAGTCTCGCTCTGCTCTTCGCCATTCCAAACATCATGGGCGCGCTCTACGTAAAGCCTAATGAGATTTCGCTCGAACGGCCTTACATTCAGGCGCACATCGAAGCCACTCGCGCCGCCTACGGCCTCTCCAGCCGCTTGCATGAAGTCGAGATGCACACCAATTCCACCGTCAGCGGCACCATCGACGTCGCCAAAAATGCGGCCCTGCTCGACAACGTCCGGCTCTGGGAGTGGCGGCCTTTCCACGACACCGTCACGCAGATGCAGGCGCTGCGCCCTTACTACGCATTCCATGACACCGACGTTGACCGTTACACAATCGACGGCCAGTACCGCCAGGTGATGCTGTCGCCCCGCGAACTCGATATCACGCAGCTGCCCGGCTCGCAATCGAGCTGGATCAATCCCCATTTCATCTATACACACGGCTATGGACTGGTGCTCGCGGAAGTCAGCAAGCTCACGCCGGACGGTCAGCCTGTGTATCTGATCGAGGACATGCCACCCCTGGTAAAGACGCCATCTTTGAAGGTGGAGCGGCCGGAGCTCTACTACGGCGAACTGCAGCATGAGCCCGTGTTTGTCGATACCGCGCAGCAGGAATTTAACTATCCCCAGGGGTCCGACAACGCTCTTACCCGATACCAGGGCAAAGGGGGCTTTCCCATCTCGTCGCTGATGATGCGCGCCGCGGCCGCGCTCCGCTTCGGCGATTCCAACATCGTACTGACCGACTACCTTACAGATCACAGCCGCATGATGATTCATCGCCGCGTGCGTGAACGCCTGCAGACTCTCGCCCCCTATTTAAGCTGGGATAACGACCCTTACCTTGTGATCACGCCGCAGGGCCGGCTGGTCTGGATGGTGGATGGCTATACAACCTCTGAGTCGTATCCCTACGCGCGCGAGACCGAGGCGTTCGGTGGCATCAACTATGTCCGTAATGCCGTGAAGGCCACTATCGATGCCTACGACGGCGTCACTCACCTTTACGTCTTCGATGCCGCCGATCCCGTGATCACCGCTTACCGGACGCTCTTCCCCGATCTTTACGAAGATGCGTCGAAGATGCCGGATTATCTGCAGGCCCACACGCGTTATCCGGAAGACCTGTTCCGCGTGCAGTCTGAAATGTATCGCGTGTATCACATGAAGAATCCGCAGGCCTTCTACAACAACGAGGACATCTGGGAGCTCGCGCGCTATGCTTCCGGGAACTCCGAGCCCGTCCCGGTTCGCCCGACCTACGTCTTCGCCACCCTGCCCGGGGAAACCAAGCCGGAGTTCCTCCTGATGACCACCTTCACGCCGCTGTCGAAGGAAAATTTAATCGGCGTCATGCTGGCCCGCTGCGATGGCCCCCGGCGTGGGGAAATCGTTGTCCTGCAACTCTCCAAGCAGGAGCTGATTCTGGGTCCGATGCAGATCACTGCGCGCATCAACCAGGACCAGAATATTTCGAAAGATCTGACGCTCTGGAACCAGCAGGGTTCGCAGGTCTTGCAGGGGCAGACGCTGGTCCTGCCGATCGGCGACAACTTCCTCTATGTTTCACCGCTCTATCTGCAGGCGACGCAGGCCCGCATGCCCCAGTTGAAGAAAGTGGTCCTGGCTATCGGCAACCGTCTCATCTATGCCGATTCCTATGAACAGGCCCTCGCGATCCTGGGGGGCTCCCAACCCTCCTCTTCCGCAACAGCTGCAAAACCTGGAGCCCAGGTGAGTTCCGGGCCGCCCCAAAAGCCGTCGAGCGACCCCCGGGTGGAGAGCATTCGCGAGCATCTGCAGCGATATCGGGATTTTGCCGGCCAGGGCAAGCTGGCAGAGGCTGGGCGCGAGCTCGACGCCATCCAGACGGAAGTGAATAAAACCGAGTCCGCTAAGTGACACTGGGCAAAAGGTGGTTGCGCAGTGTGGTGGCCGTCCTCGCCGGATATGCGGTCATCGCCGTCTTTCTACGGGTATTCGGGGCGCCGTCGCCCGCCGGCAGTTTTGTCTGGTTCGCCTGCGCCACCATACTCGCCGCCATTGCCGGAGGCTTCGCCACTGCCTGGGTAGCTGGAAGCCATGAAATCCCGCACGCCGCCGGCCTCGGCCTGCTCATGATCGTGGCTACGCTCGTTTCTATGTTCAGGAACTCCGTCACCCACCCGGGATGGTCTGAGATTACCGCTGCGGGCTGCGGCCCCATCGCCGCTATGTTGGGAGCCTCTCTCCGGATTCTTACGAAGCGCCAACCCTGAGCCTGCCAACTTACCAGAAGTTTCACGCCCACGTGAGAGAGCCTGGCTCCTGGCAGGAAAATCCCAATGAAATATGGATTATGGGAGTGCTCTCGCCGACCCTAACCGCTACAGGTTGATGAAGTTAAAGCTGCAACTTGACAAAAGAATTGGTTGGTCCTATGATGAGTTGCTCGTCCGAGTTTAACGATTTTTTAATCACACACATAAGGTGTTGGGGACTCAACGTATGATGACCTTCGCTGTCGGTGAAAAAGTGGTCTATCCTAACCAGGGTGTTGGGACGATCGAAAACATCAGCACACGTTATTTCGAGCAACGGCCGGAGAAGTTTTACCTTCTCCGGCTTTTTTGTTCGAGCATGACGGTGATGGTCCCGTTTTCCAATGCCGAAACAATCGGCTTGCGGAAACTTTCCAAGAACGGAGACGTAAATAAGGTACTTGCTTATCTGGCCAGCCCTTCCTTCGAGAGTTTGCAGGATTGGAAGGTCCGGTTCAAAATCAACAGCGAGAAGATGCTCACCGGCAGCCTTCTGCAGATCTCGGAAGTATTCAAACAGCTGGTTCGGCTGCAGTCGGAAAAGCCGTTGTCGTTCCGCGAGAAAAAAATGCTGGATCGCACCCGCACCATGCTCATTTCGGAAGTCTCTCAGGCCCGCAACATCTCTGAAGTGGAAGCTATCGCTTTGATGCAGAAATCCCTTACCAAAACCGGTTTTCAGTTTCCCGACCCTTCTTAACCCCACCTCCATCCTTCTTCTGAGCCGGGCAGCGTCTATACTTTGGGATGCTGCTCGGCGTGATTCTCGTAGCTATAACCCTTGCCGGCTGCGGTCTTTTTGTTCTCAGGCCCGCCTGGTTCCCCATCGCGATTTCTTCTGAAGCGCTTGTCTTCGACCGTCAATTCAGCCAGACCCTGTGGATCGCGGGTATCATATTTATCTGCGCCCACCTTCTGCTCGCCTGGGCACTGCTGCGCCGCCGCAGGACTGGCCCGGTCGCTCCAGGGACACAGCGCGTTCTGGAAATTGGCTGGACGCTCGCCGCCAGCGCGATCTTTCTCGGCCTTGCTGTCGCGGGTTCGCGCGGCTGGGCGAAGGTTCCGCACCTTTCCCCCCGCGAGGAAGTGATTGAGGTGTACGCCCGCCAGTTCCACTGGAGCTTTCGCTACCCCGGCGCGGATGGCGTCTTCGGGCACACGGACAATCGATTTATCAGCGACTCCGGCGGCAACCCCATGGGGATCGATCCCGCCGACGCCGCAGGGAAGGACGACATCGTTCCCGACAGCCTGCGGATTCCCGCCGGCCGGGACGTACTGCTCCTGCTCCATTCCCGCGACGTGATCCACGATTTCTTCGTACGCGAGCTGCGCACCAAACAGGACATCGTTCCCGGTATGGAAATTCCCCTCGAGATTCATGTGGACCGGGTGGGCCGCTACGAGATTGCGTGCGCGGAACTCTGCGGCCTGGGCCATAGCCAGATGGCAAGCGTCATGATCGTCATGCCGCCAGCCGATTTCGACCAGTGGAAGCGAAACTCTACATCGACCCCGAGCGGAAACTGAATCGCGATACGTGCGGTGCCCAGTCCCGCAAAAGTTTAACAGTCACACCGGCTTCCGTCCCCTGAAAGACCTGCAGCGCCGCCAGTGCGTACATGGATTCGGAGGGATCGGGCGCCACGTTGATATGAGCTACGAAATCGTCCACCGGTGCCGTGTCGTGGCAGTTCGCCAGAAAATTCAGCATTCCCAGTGAACTCCGCGGCGCGGCGGTTACGATGGCAAGCAGCACCATAGCCGCTTTGTATTCGCCTTTCGCGCCGCCACTCACCACAAAGGTTTCCTGCTGAAGTTTGTCGAGCGACGCCTTCAGAATGCGGTATGTATTCACGAATCGTTTGAGTCGGCGGGGGGATTTGCCCACCGCTCCCGCCAGTTGGAGTATGAAATTGCGCTCTTCCGCCTCGATAACCATCGATTGCGCATTGCTGTTTGCCGACTGGTCCGCAGCCACAATGTCCGTGACGGCGGGCTGCTGCGGTGGTGCTTCCTGCGCCGAAAGCACGGCCTCTGCCGCCGCACCGCCGCTGCTCTCTTTTGCGTCTGCTTCCGCGTTGCGCGGCAGCATCTCCGCCATCATATTGCGGCTGGCATCTTCTTCCATGGGCGGCAGCCAGAACGGAATCTGGAAAATCTTCTCCAGATAATCCAGCGCTGTCACGCCCGGTGCGACCGTGGCCACGGCGCCGCCGCCCTCATAAACGCCCGCAGTAAGATGCTCCGGGTATTTCTTCACCAGTGACTTCGCGGCCCAGCGAATATCCACGCCTACAACCACGACGAAGAGCTCAAAGGCCAGCAACAGGTGGATTGCCTCAAGGACCGCCACTACCTTGTCGGCCGGACATCGATCCAGATCGTCGATGTAGAGGACGATCCGGTCGACCGATCGCAACGCGCCGGCGTCTGCCACGGCGGCGCCCGCGCCAACGTCCGTTCGCATCGCCTTCATGAGATCGCTGAGCCGTTGAAAATCCATGCGCACCGCGGCCACAATCCCGAGATAGCGCTCATAGCTCTTGCCTGCGATCCGCTCTTCGAGGAGCTTCGCGATACGGCTGATCGACCGGCTGTCGCGCACATCCCGCTCAGCCTTCTCAATAGCGGCCTGCGCGTCTTTCAAACGGTCGGCGGCGTCCACAACCTTTTTCAGTGCGGCCTCGTGCTGCACCTGAGCCTGTGCCAGCTCCGTCTGGGTCTTTGATCGCTCGGACTCGATTTTCAGAGCGATACGCCGGCGGATCTCGTCAAACTGGTCGAGCCCCTTAGAGATTGTGGTCAGATGCCTGCGCGCCCATCCTACGCCTAAAACTACGACGCCAGTTGCATTGATGGCGATCCCGTAGAATGCCGGCCACGCCATCTTCGCCCAGCCTGAGGCTGCAATTCCGATTGCCAAAATCACCAGCATCGCCGCTGCCCAACGCCCCAGTTGCCTTGCGTCAACCGGCGCGCGCAACAGCCAGTCCCACGCAGAGCGGGTGCGAGCTGCCGTTACCCGCACGTCGTCAACCACGCCTTTCACATCGCCTACGGTTCGCTCCCCAGTTTTCTTCAGACCCTCGATTCCGTCGAGCCCAAGGTATGTCTCAGCCACAGTCAGCGCCTGGTCGG
>JBDUBZ010000016.1:0-21221 GCA_040003745.1 Terriglobia bacterium | reverse complement strand
CGCTCACTTCCACGGCCTGATCAGGCGCACCGAGACCCTTCAAACTATCGATACACGACTGCACCACGTCCGGCGGCTCGCAGTCGATGACCACGACGGAAAGCTTCATTGAGTTCAGGTTAACCTGTATCTCAGAGTTTCCCTGCCGCCTGTAACGCCTCCGGCTCCTTACGGGACTGTCGATGAGCGACACATTCGTCCGCGATTTCAGTAAAGGGCCGGTATGCGTAACCCCAGGCGGCAGTCGCACGATAGGACTTATAGTACTGGAACAATCCATCGGTGTAAACGGCGTTTAATCGGGGCATGAAGCTACCACTCGGGGCGACCGCTTCGGCGGCGTTCATCAGAACTCTGGCAAGAACGGAAGGTATGGGGACGAGCCGCGGGTTCGCACCCAGTGCACGGGCGGAAACTTTGGCGATATCACGGAAGCTGATATTGTCGCCTCCGAGGATGTAGCGCTCGCCCCGAACACCGCTCCGGGCCGCCGCCAGAATGCCATCCACGACGTCGTCGACGTGGACGATGCACCGGCCCCCGGCAAAGCAGGGAACAATGCCTCCCTGGGCAGCTTTGTAAACAATCTCTGCGCCCCGGTATGTGGCGCCGAAAGGCCCAAATAGACTGCCGGGATTTACAATCACAGCGTCCAGGCCGAGAGCCACTTGACTCAGTACAGCCTCCTCAGCCTTTTTCTTCGACAGGTGGTAATTAAAGCGCCGACCCTTGAGATTGAACTTGAAGCTCTCATCCGCTGGATGTGCGGGCGTCGTCGGAATACCGATGGCGCTGACCGAGCTCACATGAATCAGACGCCCGACGCCACCCAGCCGGCAGGCTTCGGCAACCTTTCGCGTTGCTTCGGTGTTGGCCCTGTCCTGAAGAGCCGGGTGGGGCGACCAGCTTTTGATATCCGCTGCGGCATGGATCACCAGGTCCTGGCCTGCGACTGCCTCGCGAACGCTCTTCAAATCTTCGAAATCGCCCTCAATCAGCCGAACTCCCAGGGGGTCCAGCATACCGGTCCGGGAACTCGCCCGGTGAAAGGCCGATGTCTGCCAGCCGAGCTCAGTCAGCCGGGTACACAGATGGAAGCCGAGAAAGCCGGTAGCCCCGGTAACGAGTACACGCACGAGGGTGATTAGCAGCAGCGCAGCTTCTACTGCGCTCCAGCTTCCATGTTCGCCCTCTGCAACCAAAAACTGCCGCAACGAAATGTCGCAAACGCGAGCACGTCACAGACACGGTCCGCCAGCCATTTCGAGGCGCGATAGGGAACCGACTTACCATCCTGCTTGAGAATCCCCTTCCGGTTCAGAAGATATGTCTGGAAGAATTTCGCGAAATGATAGAGGGCTTTCACCTGGTGCTTCGAAAGGTGATCGTTCCCCATCCAGACCTCATGGCTGTTGATATAGGCGTACTCATCTTCCGCCGCCAGACCCTGAGAGACCGCCCACGTGCGCAGTTTCGTCCCAATGAACGGCGATGCGGCAGTGAACTGGACCCAGTCGGGCTTGATGGTGATGGCAAACCCAATGGTCTCGAGAATGGTTCGGGCCGTATCGCCCGGCAGTCCGATGATGAAAAACGCGAAAGTCTTGATTCCCAGCCGCCGGCAGGTGTTGACGCAGGTCACAAACTGCTCGCGCGAAATGGGGCGCCGCCCCACACCTTTCTGGATAGCCACGTCTGAGCTTTCGATGCCGAAGTTGATCCCTTCGCAACCGGCTCTCGCCATGGCGACAAGAGTGGCCTCGTTTAGATAATCGACGCGGGTTTCGCAACGCCATTCCACCTTCAGGCCGCGCTCCACAATTCCATCGCAGATCTCAACCACACGGCGCTGGTTCAAAGAAAACATCGGATCGCGGAAAACGATATAGCGGATACCCAGGTCGTTCACCAGATGCGCCACCTCATCGACTACGTTCTTTGCGCTGCGGTGCCGCCACGGCAGTCCCTGGCCTACGGGATAGGGGCAGTAGTGGCAACCGATCGGACATCCGCGCGAACTCCACATGGGAAGAAATGGAACGTTCGCATGGACCGACGATTTCGGCATCTGGTACTTCTCATAAGGCAGCAGTTCCCATTTGGGAAACGGCAGGCTGTCCAGGTCTTTGGTGAAGGGCTTGGAAGGCCCGTCAAACCAGCCGAATTCATTGCGATAAGAGAGGCCGGCCGCTTCTTTCGGCGAGCCGGTAATCAGTTCAGCAACAGTGTCGTCGGGATCGCCCTTTACCAGATAATCGACTGCGGTTTCTCGCTGAATTCTGGCCGCAACAGTGGCGACAACGGGGCCGTAAACCAGAACTTCCACATTCGGCTTCTGCGCTTTGATCTCGCGGCAAAGCTCCATATCGCAATCGATTGTGGGAGCGGAAGTGCGCAGTACGGCTAGTACTTTTGAGCCGGAATTGTCGATCCGGGCCAGCAATCCTTCACGGTCGAGTCCCATGGAAAGGGACTCGAGAAACTCCGCAGGCAGACCCTTATCGACGAGGTAGCTGCCCAGGTAAACAAGGTCTAGCGGAGGGAACAGCGTGGCCCCCACCGGAAAAAGCTGCCCGAATCCACCCATGGAATCTTTATTTGAAACATATCCGGGCGGGCTTGGCGGGTTTATGACGTAAACTTTTCCATACCTCAAGATGGACCTCTCCGAAATAAAATTGGCCGCGGCACGTTCTCCCCGAAACGCTAAAAGAGAGTCAAGCAGGGCTCTAATGTTTCCTGAGTGTACAATAAAGAGAAGTCAACTGTAAGATTGAGAACGTAGAAACAGTACTAGTACGGAGGCTTTTGGTTGAGCGAGAGTCGGCAGATTGCCGTTTATTTCGACCCTGCGTCACGCCATTTCCTTGGCGATCGTCTTTTTGATGTCACTCATGCCCGTTATGGCGGTGATCAGCTACTAGCGCCGTATGTTTATCTTAAAGAACGGCTAAACCGGCGCGGTATTGAGATCCGCACGGCCGACTATCTGCCTGCGGTCCCCGATGGAAAACAAAATCTTTATGTTTCCTCCGGCAATCTCTCGCGGTATCGGGATCTCGCGCGACGCCCTGACGTGACGCTCAGCGGTTTTTTCGCTATGGAGTGCCCCACGGTAGAGCCGAGTATTTACCGGGAGTTATATTACGCCCAGAACTTTTTCAAACGAGTTTTTTCCTGGAGCGACACCGCCTCTCTCAGAGCATTCACTGGAGGCCCGCTTCGCTGCCTGCCCATGCAGTGGCCTCAGTCATTCGATGACGTTCATGAAGACATCTGGCGCCAGACCGACCGCGACGGATTTCTGGTCATGATCAACGGCAACAAGATTCCGCGCTACAAAGCTCCCTGCCGCGAACTCTATTCCGAACGCCTGCGGGCTATCGAATTCTTCGGGCGCACCGGCGAGATCGATCTGTTTGGAATTGGCTGGGACGGGCCTTCATACAAGGTCGGTACCGCCTACGTGCCGGGGACGTTTGGAAAGGTTCCGCTGCCGGGCACGCTGCAGGCGATTGCCTACAAAGCCCGAACCCTGCGCCAGCGTTTCTTTCCAGAGCCCGGTCTGGCGGCCGCGCAAAAAGTCTACAAAGGCAAGGCGGCTTCCAAGGCGAAGACTTTGGGGCGCTACAAGTTTGCCCTATGTTTTGAGAACTCCGTGCTCAAGGGCTGGATTACAGAGAAAATTTTCGATTGTTTTTTCGCAGGCGTGGTCCCCGTGTACTGGGGGGCCCCTGACGTGCTTGACTGGATTCCAGGCGATTGTTTCATCGACATGAGGGACTTTAAGGACCTGGGGGAGTTGAGAACCTTTCTAAAAACACGGACCGGCCGCGATATGGACCGGTATAAGGAAAATGCCCGGGCATTCCTCGCGTCGACGGCGTTCAAGCCTTTTTCGCGCGAAGCATTCGCCGGGATTTTCGACCGCATCATCGAAGAGGATACGGGCCTGACGACTTCGGGTCTGAACTATACTTCGGCTCTAAGCCACACCTCGGGTCCAGGCCACAAGGCGCAATGCTTCCCGCCCCGGTAACGCCGGTAGGTGAAACGGACGCCGTTGTTCGGTTTTTCGACCAGCGCGCTGCCGCTTACGACCGCGAATACGATGACGAATCTCCGGGTGGGTACGCTCTGCGTATCCGGCGCCGCAAAGTCATGGATCTGTTTGACGGCGATGGCGGCAAAGTGCTTGACGTGGGCTGTGGCCCGGGCATGATGGCTTCCGAGGTCCTGCGCCGGGACTGCGAATTCTGGGGTGTCGATCCGTCGGAAAACATGATCGATATTTGCCGCTCCCGCTTTGGGACGGTCAAAAGAGCTCACTTCGTGATAGCCGACGCGCTGAATCTCGGACTGCCTGACGCGTCTTTCGACCTTGTGATGTGTATGGGCGTCATGGATGCATTGCAGGACAGACAGCTTGCCGTCCGGGAGATGATTCGCGTGCTCAAGCCTGGCGGCACGCTGATTATCACCTTCACCAGCCAGTCGAGCCCATATGCCGTCTGGAAACGGAATATTTTTTATCCACTGGTGTCGGTGTGGCACAGGCTTCTCGCAAAGATACAGGGCAAACCCGGCCCTGTGCTTCAGCTGGGTGGTAAGACCCGCTCGCATTATTCCGAGCGCTCCGCTGGCGAACTGATCGAATCCGAAGGGCCCGCGATAGTCGCCTCGGAGCGATTTTATTACAATCCATTTCTCTCACCCATCGACGAAATCTTTCCACGGCTGACATTGCGCGGAGTGAGGGCCATTGAGGAAGGGAAATGGGACGCGCCTGCATGGATAGCCGTCGGCTTCATTCTGAAGGCCCGGAAGCCGGGAGCGCCGGGTTGAGCAGCCTTCCGAGGGTGCTGGTTCTTTCAAGAAGTTATCCCAACAATGTAACGGAGCTTTTGGGTCTTTGGGTGAGGCAGGTTGTCGCTTACTCAACGAGGTTCTGCGATGTTCGGGTGATTTCGCCGGTGCCCTGGTGTCCGCCGGTACCCGGCCTTCCCGCCAATTACAGCCGCTTCCGGGCCATTGATCGCACAAGCTTGCAGGACGGCATTCAGGTCTTCTACCCACGTTTTTTTCTGGGACCCGGATATTCGCTCTACTCGTTCGAATGGGCCTTTTACTATGCGGCGATTCGCAGGCTGGCAGACCGCATCCGGAAGAACTTTCCATATGACCTGATCCACGCCCATTTCACGTATCCCGATGGAGCGGTGGCCGTTCACCTGGGAAAGCGTTATGGCATTCCAGTGGTGATCACGGAACACATTCCCTGGGGCGTCTGGGATGGTCTGCCGCGCGTAAAAAAGAAGGCGTCGTGGGCGGTTCGCGAGTGCCAGGCGCACTTGTCGGTCAGCCATTCCGTTCGCGCCTCCGTCGAAGAATGCGTCGGCAGGCTGCCGAATCTTCATGTCGTGCCGAACGGGGTCGATGGAGACTTGTTCAGGCTGCCTCAACCGGGGAAGGTGCGTAAGCCGGGGCAACTGCTTTTTGTGGGAGCGGTGCGGCCCGTCAAGGGCGCCGATATTCTGTTGAAAGCGATTCGCCTGTTGCTGGATCGCGGGCAGAGGGTATCTCTGGTTATCGCGGGCGAGCCCTACTATGACAAGTACCGCCAGGAGGAAACGCGCCTCCGCCAGATGGTGACCGATCTCCGTCTGGAAAACCACGTCTCGTTCGTCGGGAAGAAGATGCCCGGGGAAGTTGCCCAACTCATGGGCGAAAGTGCGGTGCTTGTTCTGCCGAGCCGCATCGAAAGTTTCGGCATGGTGCTGGTTGAAGCGCTGGCCTGCGGCACTCCCGTGGTCGCCACACGCTGCGGAGGTCCGGAAGATATTGTGAACGACCGCGTGGGCGTGCTGGTGCCGATTGAAGATCCGGAAGCGATGGCATCCGGCATAGAGCAGGTTCTGTCGCACCAGGCTTTCTATCGTCCCGATGATTTGCGCGCTCATGCCCTGAACAACTTTGGTCTGGAAACGGTTGGCAATAGGATCGCGCAGATTTATGAAGGCGCACTGGGCAGGACAGGTCTTCAGGCGCCGTTGGGTAGTTCCCTTGCCAGCTGATTCGCGGGCCGGCGCGTGGACGTTGGACCCGCGGCTGGTGAGCCTGCTGCGGTGCCCCATTTGCAAAGGAACTCTGCTGCGGGGAACTGACGAATTCCGCTGTACCCCGTGCAACAAGACCTATCCCATCGTCCTGGGTCTGCCCGATTTTCGTCTTTACGAAGATCCTCTTATTCCTCTTCAGGACGACTACGTGAAGGGGGGCAAGGTGCAGATCCAGGCGGAGACGCTGAGTTTCGCGGATCTGGTCCGCTACTACTGGTCGCTGCCCACCTACCCTTACACCCCGCCCGATCTGAAGGAGCGCTTTATTCGGCAGGTTCTCAGCCAGGAGGACCGTTTTCGCGATAGCTTCCTTCCGCGAATCAGGGGCACGAAAACATTTCTCGAAGTGGGATGCGGAACTGCGGCGCTGGTTAAGGTGGCCGGGAATCGGTTCGACCTCGCCGTTGGCTGCGATGTCGCTTTCCGCTGGCTGCTGATCGCGCGCAAGCGGCTGCTCGAAGCCGGTTTGCCCGCGAACCTGGTCTGCTGCTGCGCGGATTTTCTGCCGTTCGCGCCGGAATCGTTCGAATCGGTAGCTTCGGTCTCGTTGCTCGAACATGTGAAGAACGCGGAAGGCGCGGTCTCGGAATGCGACCGCGTCATGCAAAAAGACGGCAGCTTGTTTATTTACACGAGCAACCGTTTTTCGATCGGGCCGGAGCCGCATGTCCGTGTCTGGGGCGTGGGCTTTCTGCCGCGCCGCTGGATGGCGCCCTACGTCAAGTGGGTTCGCAACGTGCCGTATGAAAAGAAGTACCTGCTCTCGTGGTTTGAGCTGCGACGCTTCCTCCGGAAGGCCGGCCAGCGCAGGTCCGATTTCTCGCTGCCCACCATTACCGCGACCGACTGGAGCAATCTCAAGGGGCTCGAAAAACTCGGAGCGAAGTTCTTCGATTCTCTCGGACGCGTGCCTTTTCTCCGTCCCTTCCTGCTGTTTTTTTCGCCAGTGATTCAGGTGGTTTCGAGGCGCTCATGATCCTCGGAGTGAATGGCATCAGGCTGGTCAGCCATCGCTCGGGAGTCGCGCGCTGCATTGAAGCGTTTCTCCACCGCATGGGAGAGTTCGATCATCCTTTCCGTGAAGTTCGCGTGTATACGCCCAAACCGATTCCGGCCGAAGTCCCGCTGCCGCCGTGGGTGAAGAATGTGGTCCTGCCCACTTCGCTGCCGCTGGGCCTGTGGGAACAAGTCACGATGATGCGCGCGCATGGCGACAAAGACGTACTCTTCTGCCCCAGCTATGTGTTGCCGCTCATGGCCCGCTGCCCCACCGTGCTCGCACACCATGGTTCTTACGAGGGCTATCCGCAGGCCTTCAGCTGGTGGGTGCTGAACAAGGCGCGCCTGGCCTATACGCTGAGCGCGCAGCGCGCCACCGTCGTCGCGACCGTCAGCGAATTCAGCAAGCGCGACATGGTGCATTTTTATGGCATGAAGCCGGAGCGGATTCATGTGGTGCCGGAAGGTGTCGATACCAGTAACTTCCGCCCGATTGACGACCCTGCACGGCTGGCTCAATGGCGCGTCGGCGCTTTCGGCTCCGACCGGCCGTTCATCGCTTACGTGGGCAAGCCGACGGAGCGGCGCAACCTTTCCGCGCTCATCCGCGCGTTTGGGCGATTGAGGCGCGAGCAGGGTATTCCGCACGAGCTTGTTATCGCCGGAGCGGACCTGCCGGGCGCCTCGCCCTTCCGCGAAGTCATCCGGTCCGAGGGCCTGGACGACCATGTTTTTGTGCGCGGATATGTGAGCCATGAAGAAATGCCCTTACTCTATAATGCGGCGGCGCTCATGGTCTATCCTTCTTCTTACGAGGGTTTCGGCATGCCCGTGCTGGAAGCCATGGCCTGCGGAACGCCGGTGATTGCGCTGAATAATACCGCCTTCCCGGAGTTCGCCGGAGGCGTCGCGCGATTGCTCGACAATCCTCAAATAGAGACCCTGCAAAAAGGTATTTTCGAAGTGCTGAATGACGACGCGGCGAGAAAACAGATGTCCCGTGAAGGGCCGATTCGGGCCGCGGCATATGACTGGAGTGTAGTGACGAAGCGCTATCTGGATCTGATAATTCCGCTCGCGAACGGACGAAAGCCCGAATGAACACGAGCCCTTCCCTCGCTCTGATCGGGCTCGGCGCTGTGGTGCGAAACATCCATCGCCCGGCCTTTGAAAGCCTGGGCGACAAAGTGCGCATGGTCGCCGGCTGCGATCCCGATGCCAGCGCGCGCGACTACGCCAAATCGAAATGGGGCATCGAAGTCTTCGATGACCCACGCCGTATGCTCGAAGCGACTAAACCGGACATCGTCGATATCTGCACGCCGCCATGGTTGCATCGCGAGCAGGTTCTGCTGGCGCTCGAATACGGCTGCCATGTCTTCTGCGAGAAGCCGCTGGCTGAGAGTCTCGATGACGCCGACATCATGATCGCGGCCAGCCGCAAAGTCGGCCGCGTCGTCGTGGTGAACAGCCAGTTTCCCTGCATGAAAATCCACCAGGCTGCGAAGAAGGCCATCGGCTCGTCCGGTTTCGGCAAGCTGTTGTACCTCAGTGTGTGGCACACCATGCGGACCGATGCCCATACCGAAGCCGGCTGGCGTGGCGAGCTCCCGCGCCGTTTGTGCTTCGAATTTGGTATCCATGTTTTTGAGCTGGTGCGATTCCTTTTTGAGGATGAACCTGTGCGCCTGATGGCTCACATGCCGAACCCCGGCGGCCGCGCCAAATCCGACCCCATCAACGTTATAACTCTCGAATTCGCCGACGGCCGCGCGGCTTCGATTGTGATGGACCGCCTGAGCATGGGCCCGGAGCGCTACCTCGATATGCGGCTCGATGGCGAACACGCCGCCGTACATACTTCCATCGGTGGCAAGGTGCGGTTTGAGGCGGGCCTGCACACGCGCGAAAAGAAGCCGTTCCTCAACTTCCGCTTCGTCAAGGGCGGTCAGGCTGTGCTGCAGGATCGCAATTGCGAAACTGTGCTCGCCACCGATGGAATCAATCCTTTCGCGAGCGCTACGGCCACCCACTTCGCTGGCTTCCTCGATGCGCTGCGGACGGGCGCGGAACCGCGGGCCAGCATCGCCGATAACCGCAAGAGCCTCGCCCTGGTGATGGCCGCCTACGATTCGGCGGGCGCGGGTCAGTGGGTCCGTATGAGCGACTATGCCTGAGACGATTCTCATAACAGGCGGCGCGGGATTCCTCGGCTCGCATCTGACCGAGAGCTTTCTCGCCCACGGGCAGCAGGTTCGTATCTTCGACCTCGCCGAGCGCCCGGCCTGGAGTGTTCGTCAGGGAGTCGACTATATCGTTGGCGATATTCGCGATGCCGCCGCGGTGAAGACCGCGGTCGATGGGGCGAGCGCCGTGATCCATGCGGCATTTGCATCGCCGAGGCTCGACCCGCGCGTCATCGAAGAGGTGAATGTCGCGGGCGCGAAGCAGGTTTCCGAACAGGCGCGGGCCTGCGGTGTGCCGCGGTTTGTCCTGATTTCTTCGACCATCGTGCAGCGCCCGCCGCGTAAGCATCCTTTTCTGCGCCAGGCTGGGCTCAACGGCCTCGACATGTATCGCAAGACGCGCACGGAATCGGAACGCGTTCTCAGCGAGCGGAGCTCACCCGGTTTTCGCGTGGCCATGGTGCGGCCCAAAACGTTCGTGGGGCCCGGGCGTATCAGCGCGTTCACCATTGTGTTCGACTGGATCCGCCAGGGTAAGCCGGTTCTGCTGCTGGGCAAAGCGGAAGGCCCGTATCAACTGCTCGAAATCACGGATATGGCCGAGGGCATTCGTCTGCTCACCGCCTCGCAGGCCGAAGGCGTCTTCCATTTTGGAGCGGACCGCTTCGGGTCCTTGCGCAGCGATCTGCAGGACCTTATCGATTACGCCGGAACCGGATCTCAACTGCGCTTTGTACC
Organism: Terriglobia bacterium; assembly: GCA_040003745.1. GTDB lineage: Bacteria > Acidobacteriota > Terriglobia > Bryobacterales > Bryobacteraceae > BOG-234. The sequence goes on along the minus strand of JBDUBZ010000016.1, from coordinate 11,179 downwards.
AGGCATGGCGGCGCGAGCCATCCTGCGCGGCATGGAATACTCCGGCATGGCCATTCCTTCTGAGCTTCACTATATGAGCGCGTGGGGAAAGGATTCCGTGGCCGACACCTCGCGAGCCGTGAACGAACTCGGCTGGAAGCCGCGTTTCAGCAATTCCGAAGCCCTGCACAAGGCCTGGGACTGGTATGTCGCCAGCATCGCCGCTACGGGCTCGGCCCGGACCATCCACCCCTTGCCGGGTTCCCATCGCATGCTCAGCAAGATCATTGAGACGGTCCTGCGCACGGTATGAAGCTGTCCGTGGTGGTGGCGGCACAGGATGGCGGCCCCGAACTCGAAAAATGCCTTCAGGGGTTTGAGGGGCAGCTACCGCCGGAGGAAATGGAAATTCTGGTCGTCACGGCGCATCGCGCGACTGTGGACGCCTTTGAGCGGCGATTCCCGAAGATGCGGTTTCTGCATCCGGCCAAAGCCATGAACGTTCCTCTGCTCTGGACCGCCGGCATTGACGCCGCGCAGGGTGACATCGTGGCCCTGACCATTGAGAATTGCCGCCCCGCGCCGGACTGGGCCGTGCGAACCCTGGCTGCGCACCGCGGCGACTGGAGTTGCGTGGGCGGCGCGATCGAACCGCGTCTCGAAGGATGTTTGATCGACTGGTCCGTTTATTTCTGCCGCTACTCGGCCTACCTGCTGCCCTTCGCACCCGAATTGCGCGAGGACGTTGCGGCCGATAACTGTTCTTACAAGCGCGCGGCTCTTGCTGCAGTCAGGCCGCTCGCGAGCGACGGATTCTGGGAAGCGCTGATCCATGCCGACATGCGGCGTCGCGGAGAAAAAATTATGGCGAACCCCGCGCCAGTGGTTTCCTGGCTGGGAGGAATCCGCTCCATCAGATTTCTGCGGCGGCGTTACGATCATGGGCGCTACTTCGCCGCTCAACGTTCGCGCGGCCTTTCAACCGGCCAGCGTCTGATTCGCGCCATCGGCTTCCCGGCCGTGCCGGTCGTTCTGCTGAACCGGATGGCGACGCGCGTCCGAAATAAAGGCCGCTTCAAAAAGAAGTTCGCCCAGTGTCTCCCGCTGATCGCAATTTTCCTGACCGCATGGGCGCTCGGCGAAGGTGCTGGGTATTTGTTTGGCTATTCCGGCAAAGGGCCCACGGAATGATCGACGGAACAGCTGGGCGCAAATACCCGCTGGGGCTGGCGGCTCTCGCCGTGACGATAGTCCTGGCATGCTTTGCTCTCTTTGCCGAGCATCCACCGCTCGTGGAGGGCGATATCGCATTTCCGGCCTACAGCGCGCTCCAATATGTCCACCACGAAGTCGGCGCGTTCGACGCCGTTCGCCTGGTCGACGCGCGCGATCTCGCTAAAGACATCGACACAAACCTCATCGCGTGGAGTCCTTCCTGGACCTTCGCTTTTGTGGCTATGTTTAAGGCCGGACTAACCCCTGGCGCGGCCGCACGCGCACTGGAGATCTTCTTTTCGATCAGCGGTGCGCTCGGCTGGGTGTGGATCGTCGCGCTTCTCGGATTGCGCAGGTTCTGGGCCGTTCTCGCTGTGGTTATCGCTTCAATGTACTGCCTGCGAGAGCCCATCGGGCGCATCGTCGATATCGGCGATCCCATGGTTTATGCGGTGGCGCCGTGGCTGATCGGGGCCGCTCTGATGCTGAGCCGCCATGAAGGCCGAACTGGCGAGGGCGGAATTGACAAAGGCTGGGTCATGCGGGCAACGGCGCTTTGCTTCGCGCTCGGCTGCGTCTACTGGATCAAATATTCGGCCGTATTCTTCGGCGCAGCGGTGGTCGGAGCTTTGCTGCTGGAGCACTGCCGCCGTAATTTTCGCCGCAGCCCTGGCCTCACACTGGCCCTGGCCGCACTCTACGGAGCCGCCTTCGGCGTGCCACTGCTCGCTGAAAAGGCGTATAACGTTTCGAGGACCGGGCACGATCTGATCGAGCAGAGCCAGAGCCTGGATATCAGGCCAATGCAACCGGGCTTGTACCGCGGCTACATCGAAGAAGACCTGTATGAAGCCAGCAGCATCCTGTTCGGCGCCAAGAAAGGAGCGGAACGAGTTACTCGGGACCACCCGCCTGAGCTTGTGGGATCAAGGATGGATTACCGGCCGATGCACTGGCTGGTCAGAATCCCAGGCCTGCTCCTCATAGTCTTCGCGTTGTACCTGATCGCCAAAACAGAGCGGCCGTTCATCCGGAATCTCACCTTTCTGCTGCTGTTGCTGCCGATCGTCGGATACCCGCTCCTGAGCATTACTTCCCACTCCCGTGTGGTGTCGGCTTTGGTACGCAGTTCCGAGACGCACTGCATTTTCGTCGAACTAGTAATCCTGGGCATTCTCTCGCGTCGGCTGCTGGCGTCCAGCCGGGCAGTGCGCACCGCCTGGGTCTGCCTCGCGGTTCTGACCGGCATCGCGCTCGTGCTCTCTCTCGGGGCGCCTTATGCGGAAGTCAGCGAAGCCCTGACTGTCTTTCGCCGCCCGAGGTACCAGACCGGGCCCGCTGGCCTTTATATAGTGAATTTTTCGCCGGGGAACAGCCGCAGTGTAGCCGAAAGCATCACCTCACAATTGCACGGACCGGACGACGTGATCGTTCTCGCCACGCCGCTTCGGGGCATCGATACGTGGCTTGCGCTCGAGGGCCATCGCCTGCTGCCGCTGACCAGCATGTGGGCAACGCTCGCACAGACGCACGGACGAGACGGCGCCAATTACAACGGGAGCTCGCCCTTTGTGACTTCTCGTCCTCTGCGCGTCATTCTGGTTGCTTGTAACCCCTATCGCAACGCCGCCTATGCGGACTCGCCCGCGAAGATGCGCAGCCGGTTTCCTCAGGCGCACGAATGGGCCCGCCAGCCGGCCCCAGCCGATGGCAAGGTTGAAATCTGGACGGCAGATCTTAAGCCGTGAATCACAGCCGGCGCAGGATCCCCGAACTCGACGGATTTCGCGGGATTGCAGTCCTGATGGTGCTGCTTTACCACCTGTTCGCTTATGCCATGTTTGGCGGACAGTGGGGCGGTCTTGCGAGCCTGACGTTCTCAGCCACCAAAGACGGCTGGCGCGGCGTGGATTTGTTCTTCGTTCTCTCCGGATTTCTTATCACCGGCATCCTGCTCGACTCGCGCGGGGATGCTCACTATTTTCGCAACTTTTACGCCCGGCGAGCACTGCGAATTCTGCCGCTCTACTATGCGGTGCTGCTAGTGATTCTGCTCGCCTACCAGCATTCTGGAAGCTATGTCCTGCTGAGTTTCTTCTTCCTTTCGAACCTCGCACCGCTGCTCCACATCCCCATGCTCAACGGCGTCATGTGGTCGCTATCGGTCGAGGAGCATTATTATCTGGCGTGGCCGTTTGTGGTTCACCGGCTCAGCCTGCGCTCGGTCGCGATTGTGGCCCTTGTCATTTGTGCGCTCGAACCCGTCATCCGCGCCCTTTCGCTTCCCTGGGTGGGCAGCGCCAATATCTACATACTCTCCCCGTTCCGGCTGGATGGCCTCGCCAGCGGAGCGTTGATCGCCTGTTTCGTGCGCTCCGCATGGTATTCCCCGCGCAATGTCACGATCTGCGTGGCCATCGCCGCTCTGCTCGCGATCGCTTTGCGCATTGCGGGCGCACCTTACGGAATTCTGAGTCACGATACGCCTTTTGGCGCCGGCCTCGAATTTGTTCCGATCAACCTTATCTTCGCGGCCGCGGTGTTGTACTCCGTGGCCAATTCCGGCTCCGCGGCCACGGCGATTCTGAGGAATCGATTCCTGCGCCTCGCTGCCGATCTGAGCTATTGCCTCTACCTCATCCACTTTTTGGTTGTCGGCGCTTTTGATGCGGTCACGGCGCGCATGGAGTGGCCGCGCTCTGCTGGCAACTTTGGGGCGATCGCGCAGCGTGCCGCCATCGTTCTGGTCCTGTGTTTCGTGCTCGCGGCGCTCTCCCGCAGGTTCCTGGAAACCCCGGCACTTCGGCTCAAGAAGCGATTCGGCGCTGGGCGAGAAGTGCTTTCTCAATGACGGCGTCCGACACGTGCCGATACCATCTGCTGCGGAATGCCCGCCCGACCGCGGGAATATACGGCATCCGCGCCAGGATTTCCAGCGCCACGTAAAGCACGGTCATCCGGTAACGCTCGATTTTATTGGAAGCCAGCAACCGGGCCGGCGAGGTCTCGCCCAAAATCGCGGGCATCTCGGCCAGACGCTTCATGATGTAGCAATTCACGGCGCGGATTACAGCGTCTTCGCCACGGTGCGCTTCATGTGCCGTAAGCGACTCGGCGCGCGCCCGTCCTTTCGCGCCCGGGGCTGCCAGGTGTTCGTCCATAATCGCGAAGTAAGCTTCCGGCGCGGTGCGCAGCATCCGATCAAGCTGATCGGCGTTGCCATGGCCCCAGCGGTATCGGAACAAGTGCTCGCCGAGCAGCCCCACCGGATAGTCCCTTGCGATTCGGAAGAACATTTCGAAATCCGCCGTAACCGGATACTCGCGACCGCGGTAAGGCGCTTTTTCGCGATAGACGGAGGCGCGGACCATACTACTCGGCGCCGGAAAGATGCGGTTCTTGTAGCAAAGAATCGTGTTCAGAATGCTCTCGTACGCAACCGGCACGCCAACAGGTATTTCCGGCGCAAGCCGCAGCCGCCCCCATTCGTTGCCTTCCGCATTGATGAAGATATGCATGGCGAAAACTGCCGCCACCTGGGAGTGCCGTTCGAGAAATTCGACCTCCTTCGCGACGATCTCCGGATGGTAAATGTCGTCCGAATGATAGACGGCGATGTACTCGCCGCGCGCGAGCGCAATGCCATCGTCCACGTTGGGGAACTGGCCGCGATTGCGCGGCTGCCGGTGGTACACGATGCGATCGCCATAGGACCGGGCGATAGCTTCGGTCTCATCGGTGGAACCATCGTCCATAAAAAGGATTTCACGGTTGGAATAAGTCTGCCCGACGATCGAATCGAGGCTCTGGCGCAGAAAGCGCGCCGCATTATAAGCCGGAACGACAATGGAAACCATTGGAGACCCGCCCGGGTTTGTGCTGGCAGGCATCGCTAAATTATAATTGTCATTCATGAGTAATCTGGTATTTCTGACTGGCGATTTCTGCTCAGGCAGCACACTCCTCTTTACTCTGTTTCGGGAAACGCAGGAATATCACTGCCTCTACGAACCGCTGCACTCAAGGCTCAAGGAATACCTGATCTGGCCGCTGCGGGTCTACGAACATCACTTTTTCGTCACCGATTATTTCCGGGAATTCAAAGGCTTCAACCGCGTCGCCGAGCTTTTCAACCCCGATTGGGCGACACATAATTTGTATCTTACGGCAGAGGATAAGGCGCCGGAGCTTGAGCGCTATATCCGCTACATCATCGAAGCCGCTTCCAGCCATCGCCCCAAAGTTCTGTTGAAATTTAACAGGGCGGCATTCCGCCTCCCCTGGCTTCGCGCACGGTTTCCGGAAGCCAGAATTATCCACATTTATCGCGATCGCGAAAGCCAGTGGAAAAGTATCGTGGCCCGCGCCCAGGAGCATCGCCACATCGAGGACGTGGGGCAGTCCCGTCCGGATTTTGAAGGCTTCAATGTGGGCAGCTGGTGCGAAGACTTGAAGGGCGTCTTCCCCGAACTGGCCATCGCGCGTTCTCAGACGGGATTCGAACGGTTTTCAAAACTCTACGACCGAAGCCTCGCCGCACAGCGCGAGCACTCCCACTTCTCTGTCGAATATCGTCCGTTCTGCAAAGACTTCGATACGTGGTGTCCCCGTATGTTCGAAGCCGCCGGCTGCACGGCAGATCCGACGCATCTCAAGCATCTGATCGTTCCGCCGGAGACGCAGAAGCGGCCTCCGGTGCAGCAGAGCGGCCTGAGTGTGCAGGCCGCGAATCTGGCCGACCGGGTCGGGCGCAAATACGCAAGCACGCGTGTCCGGCTTGAGGACCGCCTGCGCTCCTCTCGTCCGTGATCCCCACCCTGGGCGCGCCGTCATCCGTCCGCAACCGCCTGATCGCGGGGATGAGCGGATTGCTCGGCCTCCGCGTCGCCTTCTCCGGACTGTCTTTCCTCAGCACTCTGGTGCTGGCGCGCGTGCTCGGTACCAGCCAGTTCGGCGCGTACTCTTATTCGCTCGCGTGGATTTTCCTGCTGGCGGTGCCTTCTCTTCTGGGCCTCGACCAACTGTTGGTTCGCGAGATCGCCACGGCGCACGCGCTTCGCGAATGGGGTTTGTTGCGCGGCCTGCTGCTGCGGGCCAATCAGGCGGTTTTGCTGATTTCCTGCGGGACCGGTCTGATCGCGGCTCTGGTCGCCCTGTTGCTGCCTCGGAGCGCTCAGTCGGGCATCCGGGGAACCTTTCTGGTGGCGCTCTTTTTTCTCCCGCTGATCACTCTGACGCGTGTACGCCAGGCTGCGATGCAGGGTTTGCACAAGGTTGCACTGGGAGCGCTGCCCGAGCAACTGGTGCAACCCGGTCTTCTGCTGCTGTGTCTGGGGATCGCACTCGCGGCCGGATACCAGCTCAGTGCATCGATCGCCATGCTGGTCAACGTGGCCTCGGCGGCCGTGGCATATGGCCTGGGCGCGTATCTTCTGCGCCGCTCCCTGCCTCCGGAAATCGCTCAGGCCATTGCCGTGTACCGCCATCGCCAATGGATCCGGAGCGCTCTGCCGCTGGTGTTTGCTGCGGGCATCGCAGTGCTTTTCGCCCAGGCCGATACCCTGATTCTCGGAGCCTTCCGCGACACGGCAATGGTGGGCATCTACTCCGTTGCGCACAAGGGCTCAGAGCTGATCGGAGTCATTCTCGCGGCGCAGGTTTCGGCCCTCGCTTCAACCGCGGCCAATCTCTATGCGCTGGGAGAAATCGACCGTCTGCAGCGCATCGTCACGCGGCTGGCGCGCTGGACGCTCCTCGGGTCTGCACCCGTAGCTCTGGTTATGATTTTTTACGGACCCTGGTATCTTCGGCTTTACGGGCCCTCCTTCGCCCAGGGCGCCGTCACCCTGGCGATACTGTGCGCGGGCCAGATTGCCAACGTGGCGCTCGGATGCGTGGGTATCCTGCTGGTGGCCACCGGCAATGAACGCCGCGTAGCTGTGGCCATCGGCGCCGGGGCCGTGGCCAACGTGGGCCTCAGCTTCGCGCTCGCGCCGCGCTGGGGCGCCGAAGGAGTCGCGGTGGCCTACTCGGCCAGCATGATTCTGTGGAACGTCTGGGCGGCTGTCGATCTCTACCGCCGGACCGGTTTGCAAACGACTGCGCTGGGCCGGATCTTTGGTCGTCTGTGAACTATCCTTTGAAGGACTATGCCCCCGCCAGGAGATAACCGGAATTCCCTCGCCTCGAACGAAGAATGGAAGGCGTGGGGCGAGACGGACCCGCTCTACGGAGTTGCAACCACTCCGGGGCGCGCGAAAACGGCCGCTAACGCATGGACGGATGAAACGTTCTACGAAGTCGGCGCAAACGACTGGGAATTATTTCACCGGAAGTGGGCTCAATACGGATTCAACCCCGGCACCTGTGTAGAGATCGGCTGCGGGGCCGGGCGAATGACCGTGCATCTTGCAAAAACCTTCGCCCATGTCGATGGCGTGGATGTCTCCCCAGGCATGGTCGAATATGCACGGCCCCGGATGCCCCCCAACGTCGCTCTGCACGTAACCAGCGGCCTCGACATTCCTTTGGATAGCGATTCCGCCGATGCCGTCTTCTCGACGCACGTAATGCAGCATCTGGCGAATACATCGGCAGCGGCGAGCTATCTTCGCGAGATGCACAGGGTGCTTCATCCAGGCGGCACTGTCATGATTCATCTCCCCGTGATCGCGTGGCCATGGGGCTCCCTGCTGGGGCTCCACAAACTGACCCACAGGCTGAAGGAAAGTCTCGATCGCCTGCGGGCGCGATTCCTGCGCATGAAGTTCCGGCGCGGTTGGCTGGCGGAACCGCCTATGCAGATCGTCTGGTACGAGCTTGGCTGGCTCTACTGGACCGTTCACCATGCCGGGTTCGAAGACATCGAAATCCGCATTCTTCTGGGCGGATCGGCGATGGCTCTGCAACACCCGTTCTTGTTTGCGAGAAAGAAATCGGCCTGAGAATCTCGTGAGGGTTCCCCTCAGGCGCGCGTCGCCGCGATGTAATACGCGGCATAGTGGTAAACCAGCTTCCCGCCCCGCTTCAGAACACGCGAACAATCGTCGTTGAACCGGGCTCGAACCATTCGTGTTTGCGCTTCTGTCGCCGCTTCCAGACGTTTTCTCGCGAAGCTGGAAAACGTGCTCTGCAGATCCCAGAATTCGTCCGCGTCGTCGAGCGCCAGTTGATGGCCCTCCCAGCTCGTCTCGACCTCCGCCAGATTCAACTGTCGGATCAGGCTCACGGCCGAGCCGGTTCGCGCGCTGCGATGCCGGGCCATTTCCGTCTCTTCGGCGTGGCCGGCCGCGGGAATGCATTCCGCCACGATCGCGTTGAGATGAGCCGGCGCCAGCAGCAATTTCCCCGTCTTAAGCTGGACCAGGTCACGCACACGGCCGGCGCGGTGCAGCCATGCCTGCAGCGTGTCCCAGGGAGGCGGAGCGCCAATCCCGATCACCAGCCTGCCACCTGGCCGGAGTATTCGCTTCATCTCCGCCAATGCCCGCTCCGGATGCGGAAAATGCAGCAGCGCGAACAAAGAGATCACGGCGTCGCAGGATTCGTCGTGGAGCGGCAGAGCTTCCGCATCGGCTTTGACCAGTTGCAGGCGCGAAGCCACGCCTGCTTCCCGCGCGTTGCGCTGCGCCGCCTGCAGCAATCCGTCGGAAAGGTCGATTCCGGTAACTCGCGGAGCCGCCGGCGAACCTGCCGCCTGGATTGCCACAATGCCGGATCCGGTTCCGATATCCGCAAGACGGCCGTTCGATTTTAATCTGGCCAGCCGGATTGTCGTCAGCGCCAGCGGCTTGGTGACAATGCTTGTAAAACGATCAAAATGCTCCGCGACTGCGTTGTAGCTCGCTGCGTCCTGAACCTTAAATTCTTCCAAATCGGATCCCGTCGTCGAATCCACTATGATCTCATCAGCGAAACCGGGGATCCGGATTGAGCACCGTGTTGCGCTAGCCTTACCGGCGGTGAAGCGCTGGACGTGAAGGAACTGGTCCAGGGCTTCCACGGTAAGCTGAAGCGATTGAAGCGGAGCACGCGCCAGGACGAACGCACGGCCTTCCCGTCGCCGCGGACCATCAGGGAACGGCTCCGTCCGTGGTACCTGCGAAACGTCTTCTTTCCTCTCTTTCCCGCCGGTAAACCCGCTTATTTCGATGCCCCGTGGAGTTACCCGAACCATCTGCTCGTTTCTCCACTCCACACCGATGCTGAAAAACTACGGCCGATGCTGTCTGTTTCTCAGGGCTATGACTTCCTGTTTCTGCCCATGAGCGACTGGCATTTCCGGTTGCAACGGCCCCAGTTCCTGATGCAGGCACTGGCCGCCAGGGGACATCGCTGTTTTTTTCTGAACCCGCACCTCGGCCGGCAATTCCCGGGCGCACGGATTCCATCCCCTCGTATCGGGCGTCTGGGGCCGAACCTGTTTGAGCTTCACGTACGCCTGCCGCTGGAGCCGGTCTACCATCATCGAATGCTCCATCCCGAAGAATCGCTGATCTTGGCCGACGCTGTCGAAAACCTTCGGCAGATTGGCGTTATTCCCCGGTTCATGCAGGTGGTTGGCTCTCCGGTTTGGGGTCCGGCGGCCCAGTTGATCCGGCAGCGATCGGGATCGCCCATCGTCTATGACTGCCATGATCTGATTACAGGGCTCTCCTCCACTCACACTTCTATTCAGTACGAAGAAGCGGCGATGATCTCGGCCAGCGACTTTGTCGTGTGTTCTTCGATGGCGCTGCGGGATCATTGTCTGAAACTCGGCGCCTCCCCGGCGCGCACCGCGGTGATCCGCAATGCCGCCCGGCCGCAACCTCACGAGCCCGCGCAGGTGAATTCACAACCCTGCCATCAACCACCACGCATCGGCTATGTCGGAGCGCTCGAAGACTGGTTCGATGTGGCGAGCCTCCGCGAGGCCGCCGTCGCAAGACCCGGCTGGAAATTCCTTCTTGCCGGCCGCCGTGAATCCCGACATCTCGACGAGATCCGCCGCCTTCCTAACGTCGAATTTTGTGGAGAGATTCCGGCGGACAAAGTGCCGTCGTTTCTGGCCGGCCTCGATGTGGCGCTCATTCCTTTCCTCCTGACCGATCTGACGCGCGCGGTCGATCCCATTAAGCTCTACGAATATCTGAGCGCGGGCATCCCGGTTGTTGCTTCCCGTCTGCCTGAGACGTTTCGTTTCGCGCCTCTGCTGCACTATTACGAAGGAGCCTCTGATTTCGTGGGCGCGATTGAAGGCGCTTTGGCGGATCGAAGCACTGGGCGCTCGTCGAACAGGCGCGAAGCGGTGGCAAACGAGACATGGGACGCGCGCGCGGGCGAATTGCTCAACTGCGCCGCCGCGGTGTTTGACAACCAAGCGGGTTAAGCTGAAGACTCTTGCGGATCTGTATCGATTCGAGTCCTCTCCTGGTAAACAGCGCCGGAGTCAAAACCTACCTCTACCACTGGATTCAGTCGCTGCGGGCCGATCCGTCAAAGGGCGACATCCGCCTTTTCCCCCCGGTGAATCTCCGCATCCTGAATCACTTTCAAAAGCCTCCGTGGACCTATCCGGGAATCGCTTCCATTCTCGCCGTGAACTATAGCGGCTTGCCCCTGACCGACTGGTTTACCGGTGGGTCCGACATTTTTCACATGTCGAATCTGATTCGGAGAGCCCCCAATGGCCCTCGCATCACGGCCACCATTCACGACACCACCGCGTGGCTTTTTCCGGAGATGCACACTGTACGCAACGCGGGTAACGATAAGCGCTTTGCGAAGGATGTCTTCACCCGTGCCGACGGCCTGATTGCGGTCTCGCAAAGCAGTCGCGACGACGCAGTCCGGTTGCTGGGACTGGCGCCGTCGAAGATTCACGTAATCCACCCCGGGGTCGCCCCTGCCTACTTCGATGTCACCGCTCAGGCGGTGAGCCGGGCCCGAAAGTTTCTGGCTGCCGCGAAACCATACTGCCTCTTCGTGGGCACCATCGAACCGC
>JBDUBZ010000247.1:0-6330 GCA_040003745.1 Terriglobia bacterium | reverse complement strand
GCGTCGATCTCATAGGCCAGGTCGCCATCGATCACATGCCGCGCCCACACGGCCGAGCCGAGAGACACGTCGGCGGGATCGCCGCCTCCGATCCCCGCCACCAGCCAGTAGGCTTTCGAAAGATCGAACCGCGGATCGAGTCCCAGCGCCATCACCGAAGCCGCTGCTTTGGCGGTTCCCATGCCAGTCACCATGCCGAGCACACCATCCTGGTTCATGCGTACGTGGTGGTATCCGGCCGGCATTGGAATCACCTGGTCCAGATGTTCGCGTTCCACCCAAAGCTGGTACTCGCCAGGAATATCACCCGAATCCTCACCGCGCTCGAACATGGTCACGACAACAACCTTGACGGCGATCGGCTTCGTCTGTGCGAGCGCAACACTGGCGTACAGAACGGCCAGCACTATCGGTTTATTCATGAAACCCCCGGACGCGCGCCGCATAGACGCGGCCTTGACCATCGCATCGACCTGAGAGGAAAAATCCGGCGGCGGCAGATCGCAGAAACAGCAGTGCGAGCAGGCTCAGTTTCTTCATAGGACAAAGACAATTATCCTTGCGTCGAAGTGAAGTGGTAAGCCGCATTGCGCAGCGCGCCGCGGAGATCACCGGCGAATTCGGTCGCACCTGTTCCATTGGCTTCGGCGTACATCGGCAGAGCTCGCAGTTTTCCTTCTCCGGCCGGGAGTTCGGCGGCTGAAAGCGAATGGTGGCCTTGGAGCCAGGCTGGGGAAAACCCGGACGAGCTGGCCTCGCGGATGGCTGGCGACGGCGCACCCGCCCACATGGAGAGAAACCTGACTCGATTCACTGCAGCCTACGTGAGCCTCGGGCAACAATCAACCGTTTGAATGCGGAACGTGAATATATGCGTCGCGACCTATACTAATAACGGAAACCCGCAATGAGTGACCGGTCTTTCCGCACACGACTTCAGGAGTAATAATGGCAGTCGCCGGCGATCATTCTAACGCCTCCGCGCACCCTAGCGCCGGGCGCGCGGCGGAAACGGACTATAGCCCACCTCGCGGCAATCCCTTCCCCGTCGTCGGCATCGGTGCTTCGGCGGGGGGGCTCGAAGCCTTCACAGACCTGCTGCGGCATCTTCCGGAAAAGACCGGACTGGCGTTCGTGCTTGTGCAGCACCTAGACCCGCAGCACGAGAGTATGCTGGTGGAAATCCTCGCGCCAGCCTCCAAAATGCCCGTCGAAACGGTCCGCGACGGAGTAGCAATCGAGCCGGATCACATTTATGTAATTCCACCCAATACGTCGATGGAACTGCGGGACGGGCACCTCGGACTGGTCGCGCGGGCGCCCGGCCTGCATCTTCCCATCGACATTTTTTTCGAATCGCTGGCGAGAGTGCAGGGCAGCCGCGGTATCGGCGTGGTGCTGTCGGGCAACGCGTCCGATGGCAGCATCGGTGTGCGCGCCATCAAGGCGGAATGCGGCATCACCTTCGCGCAGGACGAAAGCACCGCAAAATTCGGCGGCATGCCGCGCAGCGCCATTGCGACCGGCGCCATCGACTACGTGTTATCCCCGGCGCAGATTGGCAGGGAACTCGGCCGAATCGGGCACCACCCGTTTATGGTTACGCCGGAGCCCGGAGTCGCCCACGCGGAGACGCTGCCTGAAGGCGATGGGGATTTTAAACGCATTCTGGGAATTCTGCAGGCCGGAACTAAGGTCGATTTTTCCCAGTACAAGCCGACCACCATTCAGCGCCGCATCGGCCGGCGTCTCATGGTTCTGCGGATCGACAGCCTTGCCAGCTATGCCAGTTATCTGGCCCACAAGCCGGCGGAAGTGAACGAGCTCTACCGGGATCTGCTGATCAGCGTGACGAGTTTTTTTCGCGATCCCGCCACCTTCGAATCCCTGATGAAGCATTTGAAGACGGCGCTCGACGATCGCGGCAATATCGACGATGGCATCCGTGTATGGGCGCCGGGATGCGCAACCGGCGAAGAGGTGTATTCGCTCGCCATCTGCCTGCATGAATTTCTGCAGCAGCACCAGCTTTCCATGCCGATTCAGCTGTTTGGAACCGATATCAGCGAACCCGCGCTTGAGCGGGCCCGTCATGGTCTCTATGGCTCGATGATCGCGGACGATGTTTCGGAACAGCGACTAAGGCGCTATTTCTCGAAGACCGACGGCTCGTATCAGATTAATAAGGCGATCCGCGAATGCTGCGTTTTCGCGCGGCACGATGTGACGAGGGATCCGCCTTTTTCGCACCTTGATGTAGTGAGCTGCCGTAACGTGCTGATCTATTTCGACAGCAAGTTGCAGCGGCGCGTGCTCCCCACTTTTCACTATGCCCTGAAGCCAACGGGCCTGCTGATTGTGGGATCGGCGGAAACCACCGCCGCGGCTTCCGATCTTTTCGCTCCGGTCGATAAGGCCTGTCACGTCTATTCCAGAAGGTCGGCGGCCACCCGGATGATCCTCGCTGAAATGACGGGAGGCGCCGCGGCCGAGCCGTTGCGCTTTCAGGCGGAGGCGCCCGTACAAAGCGACCTTCACAAGAAACTGGAACGGGTCATCCAGACCAAATACTCTCCCGACGCCGTGGTGGTGAATCAGGAAATGCAGATCCTGCAGTTTCGGGGGCATACTGCGCCTTACCTCGACCCCACCCCCGGTGAGGCGACGCTGAATCTTTTGCGTATGGCCAGAGAGAGTCTGGTGATGCCGCTGCGGCGTCTTCTGCAGCGCGCCCGCGAGAGCGACATGCTGGTGCGCGAAACAGGTCTTCTGGTCGAAAATCAAGGTGCCCCGGAAGAAATCTCGATTGAGGCCACTCCCGTTATCGGGGCCGGGCCGTGGGATCGATGCTTTTTAGTGGTGTTCATTCGCGACCGTAACCAGGTTATGGCACCGGTTCCCGCGGAAGAAAATGCGCCGGCCTCCGGTCTGCACGGTGAGGGTAGGGCCGACGTTCTGCAGCGCGAACTGGCCGACACACGCGAGTATCTGCGCAGCCTCACGGAGCAATATGAGGCGCACGCGGAAGAGTTTCGGGCGGCAAATGAGGAAGCCCGCAGCGCCAACGAAGAGCTTCAGTCCACCAACGAGGAACTCGGGACGACTCGCGAGGAATTGCAGTCGTCCAACGAAGAACTGACCACGGTCAACGAAGAACTGCAGAACCGTAATCAGGAACTCAGCGGCACCAATGCCGATTTGCGGAATTTGCTCGCGGCGGTGACGGTTGCAATCGTGATGGTCGATCAGGATCTTCGAGTGCGCCGTTTCAATTCCGCTGCAGAGAAACTGATGAACCTCGGGGCGGTGGATATCGGCCGCCCGGTGGGGCATCTGCGCGGCCGGATCGAGACCCCGAGGCTCGAGGGTCAGGTCAGGAAGGTGATCGACCTGCTCACTCCGGCCGCGGAGGAAGTCCAGGACGTCGAGGGCCGCTGGTATTCGATCGCCGTGCGTCCGTACAGAACCCTTGATGACAGGATCGCCGGCGCAGTCATCACCTTCCAGGACATCGATCCGCTCAAGCGGGGACTCGAAGCCTCGGAAGAGGCGCGCGAGTATGCCGAGGCGCTCATCGAAACCGTGCGCGAGCCGTTGGTGGTGCTGGATGCCGATCTCAGAGTGCTGCGCGCGACAGCGGCGTTCTACCAGACTTTTCTGGTATCGAGGGACGAGACGGAAAGGCGTCCTCTTTACGATCTCGGAAACGGCCAGTGGAATAAGCCCCGTTTGCGGGAGCTCGTCGGGACGGCGCTCTTCAAATCCGAGCCGTTCCACGATTTTGAAATCGAGCACGACTTCCCTCACATCGGCAGGCGTACCATGCGCCTCAACGCCAGGCGTATTCCCAGGCGGGATCCGCAGCAACGAACGGTGCTGCTCGCTATTGAAGATGTTACGGAGCGCCGCGAGATTGCCGAGATCCGGTACCAGCGCCTTTTCGAAGCGGCCAAAGACGGGATTGTCGTCATTGACGACGAGACCGGCACGGTGCTCGATGTCAATGCTTACTTCCTTCAACTGACGGGCTTCGCGCGGGAGGATTTCATCGGAAAGAACATCACGGTTGCCGGCGCTCTGCTGGGAATCGCCAATGCCGGAGCGATCATTCCCGCGGCGCGGAGTGCGGAGCTCGTCCGGTATGAGGACCGGCAGGTCAGGACGCGGCAGGGACCCGACGTGAGTGTGGAGGTGGTGGGGAACCGCTATATGGTGGGGACGCACCCGATCATCCAGCTGAATATCCGGGACATCACATCGCGGAAAGAGTCCGCCAGGGCACTGGCGGAAAGCGAGGAGCGGTTCCGGCTGGTGGTGGACAGCGTGCGCGACTACGCGATCTTCCAGATGGATGGCGAAGGCCGGGTGGTGACGTGGAACAATGGCGCCGAACGCCTGCTGGGATGGCGTGAAAGCGAGATCGTGGGCGGCAGCAGCTTCGTGATCTTCACGCCCGAAGATGTCGCCGCGGGCCAGGCGGAGGGGGAGATTCAAAAGGCGCTGCACGAAGGCCGCGCGGCAGATGAGCGATGGCACGTACGCAAAGACGGCAGCCGTTTTTTTGCCAGCGGCGTGCTGACGCGAGCGCAGGAAGGAGCCGGCGGACTGCTTACCAAAGTCATGCAGGACATCACGACGCGCAAGGAACAGGAGGACCGGCTGAGGCGCTCCGTTGAAGAGAAGAGCATGCTGGTGCGCGAAATTCATCATCGCGTCAAAAATAATCTGCAGATGATCGTGAGCCTTCTGAATCTGCAGTCGCGGCAGAGCCGCGATCCGCAGGTGCTGACGGCATTCGAAGAGACGCAGGGCCGCGTGCGCGCCATTGCCCATATCCATGAACAGCTTTACGCTTCGGAAGATCTTTCCGAAGTCGAGGTGGGTGCTTACGTCACGGCGCTGGCCCGCGAGCTGGTAGCGCTGCATGCCACGCTTCCCGAAGGCGTCACGCTGGAAACCCATGCGGAAACGATGGTGCTTCACGTCGAAAAAGCGATCCCGCTCGCGTTGATCGCCAATGAGCTGATCCTGAACAGTCTGAAACACGGGCTGGCCTCCGGCACCGGCAGGCTGAAGGTGACGCTCGCACAGCGCATCGAAAAGGAGGGCGCGGCAGGGTCCGGGCGGTGGGCGGAGCTTTGCGTTGACGATGATGGGCCTGGGCTGCCGCCGGGTTTTGACGCGGAGCATGCGAAATCGATGGGCTTCCGTCTGATGAATCTGCTGATCAGGCAGATCAAGGGACGGCTCGACACCGGAGCGCCAGGCGGCAGATTTATGGTGAGCTTTCCCCTGGAACCTAAATAAGACTTGGCGCCGCGTGTGTCTTTCCGTATCTTAATCGTTGAGGACGAGCAAATCATTGCCGCCGACCTTGAGGAGCTGCTGGTCGAAATGGGCCACGAAGTTTTGGGAATCGCGGCATCCGGGCACGACGCGGTCCGCTTGTCCCTCGACCTTCGTCCGCAACTCGTGCCGATGGATTTTCAACTGGGCAGCGGGATGGCCGGCGACGAAGTGGCAAACAGAATCCGCGCGCTGACCGACGCCCGGATCATCTTCATTACAGCCCTGCCCGAATTGGTGGGGCGCGGCGCACTTTGCATCGGAAAGCCTTTCTTTCGCCCAGAGATTCGGCGGCACTGGCCGCTGCCGAGCTCTGCACGCAGCCGTAAGCGGCAGCGCCACCGCGCTTCGCAGGGTATTCAAGAATACGGGTGTGATGCGAATCTGCCCCGCTGCTCACAAATTGTAACCCTGCGTTGCTTTGCGAGAGACTAAGCTTAAGAGCGTCTGGCGCGAGAGTAAGTATGGCTGTGTCGAGAATCCTGATCGTTGAAGACAATCAGCTGGTTGCCGCGGATTTGAGTGAAACCGTGATCAGTCTCGGCTATGAGGTGGCGGCGGTGGCCGAATCCGCCGACCGAGCCACACACCTGGCTCAGGAACTACAGCCCGATCTGGCGCTGATGGACATCACGCTCGAAGGCGACCGGGACGGAATTGGAGCCGCCGAAGAGATTCGTTCCCGCTGGCGTATCCCCGTGGTATTTCTGACGGCGCATAGCGACGTGAAGACCGTAGCCAGGACCACTGCGAGCGGAGCCTTCGGGCATCTGACTAAACCGGTGCGGGCCGAGGAGCTCCAGGCTGCCATTTCTATTGCGCTCAGCCAGCATCGTGCGGCGCGCGAGTTGCTAAGAGAGAAGACCTGGCTGAACACGCTTCTGTCGAGCATCCATGAGGGCGTTATCGCGGCGGACGAGCGCGGCTGCGTCATTTTCCTCAATGCCGAAGGCGAGCGCGTTACTGGCTGGACCGTCGCCGAGG
>JBDUBZ010000246.1:0-6362 GCA_040003745.1 Terriglobia bacterium | reverse complement strand
CGCAGTCTGCGGCAGGATGCGCTGGTACGCCTCGGTCAACGCCGGCGCGATCTGCGTACCGCCATCGGGGGTGATGCCGCTAATCAGCTTCTTGATGGTGGCGCGATCTTCCGCCTTGCGAATCGGCACGGCCCATTGAAACGAGTTGTCGAACATGAGCACGCCGACGTGATCGTCCGGACGCAGATTGTCCACCACGCCGATGGCGGCCACGCGCGCCAGTTCAATCTTCTTACCTTCCATGGAGGAAGACTTGTCGATAATCAGGACCACACAAGTGCCTTCAGGCGACCGCGGAGGCGCCAGTTTGGCCGGGAAGGAGCGCTCGAGCGGGTCTTCCGGCGCGCCTTTATGATCGATCCAGGCGTTGCGCTCACCGGCGATCCACAGTGCTCCGCCGCCGCGCTGTACAAACTCTTCGACGCGCTCCTTATCGCTGGCGGGCACCGCATTCAGGTCGTCGTTGTTAAACACCAGGAGCTGGGTGTCCTCGAGGCTGGCGGGCACGCTTTTCGCCTGCACGAAATCGAACCGGTTGGCGGCGAGCACGGCGGCGATGTGCTCCTCGGTGCCGGCAGGGTCCCCCGAAACCCAGACGACCTTCGGCCGCCGCACGGCGACCGCATTCTCAAAGCGAGATTCGCCCATACCCGGGGCCTGCAGGCGTCCACTGAGATCGATGGCTCCGGCGGCGTTGAGGCTGGTGCGGATACGAACCCGGTTCTCACCCGCTTCAAGCGAAATCTCGTGAGATCCGATGGGCTTGCCTTCGGCCGCCAGTTCGACAGTCGCTTTGGTGGCTCGCGGCGAATAGATCGTAAGGTCGACGGGGAAGTGTTCACCCGTGAATACCGTTCCGGGCAGTCCAACCGCCCGGGTTTGCAGTTGCGGCTGAACACGCCCGGCGAGCGCTATGGTATCGATGGGAACCCCCAGCTGCTGCGCCTGCCACGACGCGCGCGTTGCACCCCCATCGTTTTCGTTGCCGTCCGAAATCAGAACCACGCGGTGGATGGTGCCGGTTGGCAGCGAGGCCAATGCCTCCCGGATAGGCGACTCGAGATTGGTCGCACGCCCCGCCGTGCCAGCTGTACGCTGCAGGTGGAATCCAGCTTCAGCCTGAGTCAGGGTACGGGGCGCCCGGGCAAAGGGGATGACTCGCATTACATTAGAGCCTCGCGCGCCTTCCATTTGCGCGAGTAGTGAACTCTCGCGGGCAAGATCTTCAGGCGTGATGCTGGCCGAGGTATCGGCCAGAACGGCCAGCGCAACCTTACGGTCATGGGTCTGCAGAACAGGTTCGGCGAGGGCAAAGACCACGGCGACGATCATCCCGGCCTTCAGCAGCAGCGGTATCCGCCGTGTTTGCCGGCGCCATTCCCACGCCACCCAGACGATCGGAAAGCCAAGCAGAGCGAGGGCCCAGAGACGTGCGAAGGTCACGCGCGCACCGCCTGGCGCACAACGCGCAAACGTGCCGTCGCATAACTGCCATAGACGATCCACTCAATGAGCAGCAATGCTGCGCCGGCGACCGCCAAAAACGGCCAGATCACATGATTCTTCCGAATCGTCTCCGTCCACGCTGGAATGCCGTGCCGGCTACCGGATGGCGGCGACCATTTGACGTCCCACATCTCGGGCAGGGTGAGCGAATAGACGCGCTCCGAAGCTCCGGCGATCACTCTGACACGCGCCGGCTCGCCCGCGAAGAACTGGACCGCATGGTCGCGGATATTAAAGGGCAAAACCGTACCCGAATCCGTCAGCACCTGGACGGAATTCTTGTCCGTCTGTCGCGAGAGGGGAGACGAGACGGCGCCCACACTCTGAGTGGTCACATCAACATCGCGAAACACATCGGGGGCAGCCCAGCGCAGAATGTTGCCCAGCAGGATAGGCGTCGCCAGTTCATAGCGCATTCGGCCCGCAAAGGGATTGAACCCCATGAAAATCGATCGTCCGCGTGCGATCACAACAGAACCCTTGTCGATTTCGGCAACACTGATTTCGCCTGGCCCGGGTTCGAAGACCGATGTCCCTTCCACCTGTATGCCCGAATCGCGAAGGCCTTCGGTCAGCGGCTGATCGGCAACCCATCGAAGTGCGGAAGGCCCATCAACCCGCGCGCGAACAGGAATCGGAGGGTAGCCGGGCGAAGAGTTGTCGGACGGACCCTCGATCCAGAGCGCGTTGCCACGCGGCGAAACAGCGGGGTGAAAACCGTCGAGGATAACCAAGCCGTCGTTTGCTGGTGTGTAAGCCGCCCTGGCGCGAAATTCGGGTGTAACGCGCGGGTCCGATTGCAATGCGGGCTTGATCGATTCCGCCCGATCCGAGTACACGACCACGTGCAGACTGCGCTGTTGCGGTAATTCGAGGAGAGCGTAATTATCGGCCGCGAAGCCATCTTTCGGATAGAGGCGCGCCTCCAGAATTCCTGCCGCGAGGCTGTGAACCGTGAACGTGGTCTCCTGCTCGGCTCCGGGGGCCAGCGGAACCGCATGCATGCCCTGTGGGGCTTTGTCGTAGTTCAGCGTGACGTTCACAACGCGCGGCGCTTTGCCGTAATTGCGCACGCGTACGAGGACATCCCAGGTGCCTGGCGACGTGCCGGAACGGCGCGCGCCCAGACTGCGAATGCCCGAATTTTCCAAAGCATCGTCGACGGTAAGCACGCGGAAAGCGGCAATGGCCGGCGCGGTCATCCCATTGGCTTCACGGGAGGAAATTCGTCCCGGACCCGAATAGACGATCTCACCCATACCGGCGCCGCTCTGCTGCTGAAGCTCCCTGGCGAATTCCAGATTCTGCGCAAGGTTTAAGGCTGTGGAACCGGGCTGCGATTCGAGAATGGCGCGGACGATTTTGCGATGGTCGGTCTCCCAGGCGGTCGCAGGCGTTGCAAGGCCGTCCGCACGCACCAGCAGAACGCGGTCTGTGGAGGGCACGGCGCGCAGCCATCCCAGTGCGTTCGCCCTGGCCGAATCCATGAGGGTCGAATCCGCATGTCCGGGCAGTGAAGCACCCATCCACGCGCTGGTGTCGAGGATCAATACGTGATCCCGCCGCTTGTTCAGCGACCCGCCAAACTGGAATTCAGACATGGCGAGCAAAAGCAAAGCCATCCCCAGAAGCTGCAGCAGCAAGGACATCGGCTGCTGAATTCTGTGGCGGCGCGAAACGGGTGCGGGCTGCCCTGGAGCGACCCAGAAACGCAGCGTGGAGACCACCTGCCTGCGCCTCGTCCTGTCAAGCAGATAAAGAGCCACGGCCATAGCAGAGACCACGCCGAACAGGGCGAGAAACTGACCGAAGCCGAGGTTGAGAAATTCCACTTAGGCAACACCCCGAGCGCGCACCAGACTGCCGAAAATCGCTTCTTCAATCGGCATCGAAGTGGGCAGGCCCGCGTATTTACCATCGTTGCGCGAGGCTACCGTTTTGATGCCAGCCGCAAAGCGATCGAAGGCCTCGGTGTATTGGTGGCGTGCGTCGGCGTCCACGTGAATTCGAAGCCGGGCGGAGCTTTCCGCATCGACGAAATCGCACTCTCCCGACCACGGAGGTGTGCGGTCCTCGTCCGCCCACAACTGGATCAGCATGAGTTCATTGCCGTAGTCGCTGAGGTATTGGAGAGCCTTTTCGCAGCCATCCTTACCATTTTCACCATCTTCATCTAGAAAATCGGAAATCACGATAACGAGCCCGCGCTGGGGATATTCGTTTAAAAACTGCTTGACGATGGGGAGAAAATGCGTCGCTCCCGACGGTTTGAGTGCTTCGAGATATTGTGAGAGCGGGCTGAATCGATGGCGCCCGCCCCCGCACGTTTTGCCTTCCTGCAGATGCTGACCAAAGGGCAGAACCTCGATCGTGTCCAGCCGTACCAGGCCCACGTAACACAGGGCTGCCGCCAGGCGCCTTGCATAGTCGAATTTCTGGCCTTCGTTGGCCGCCATGGATGCCGACGTGTCAAGCAGCATCCGGACCGGCACGCGGGGCTCGATCTGAAACAACTTGAGGAACATTTTGTCGAGCCTCATGAAGGCCCGCCAGTTGACAGCGCGTAGATCGTCGCCCTGATGGAAGTGCCGGTGATCGAGAAATTCCTGCCCGCCGCCTGCGAAGCGTGAACGGTTGTGGCCTCCCACAAGACCGGCGAAAGAGCGCTGCCAGTGGATGGTCAGACGTTCGAGCCGTTCAAGGAACTGGCGATCCAGTAATGGCGCGTTTGGCACGAAACACCTTGTGAAGAGCTACGCGGCGGAAGCCTGCGCCGTTACTCCGGAAATAATCGCGGTCAGGATGGAATCGGGCGATCTGCCGTCGGCGTGCGCGTCGAAATTCAGGATTACACGATGACGTAGAATCGACGGGGCCAACTCCCGGAGGTCATCCACGCTGAGGTGATAGCGTCCGCGCATCAGGGCAAGAACGCGTCCGCATTCCACCAGCGCCTGTGCGCCGCGCGGCGAACTGCCATAGCGGATGTAGCGCTTCGCATCCGGGTGCGCTTCCTTCTGATCGGGTTGCGTAGCCATCACGAGCTGCACGGCGTAATCCTGCACGTGAGGCGCGACCAGTACCTTGCGGCACTCCGCGCGAAGTTCGAGCACTTCATCGCGTCCCAGAACCGAATGCACGGTGATTTCCTCGCGGGCGATGGTTCGCTCCACGATGGTCGAGAGTTCGGCGCGCGAGGGAAAAGTTACCAGGATCTTCATCAGGAAGCGATCAAGCTGGGCTTCGGGAAGCGGATAGGTTCCCTCCATTTCGATTGGGTTCTGCGTAGCCATTACGAGAAATGGCGCCTCGAGCTCATGTGTAGTGGTGCCGCTCGTGACTGTGCGTTCCTGCATGGCCTCCAGCAGCGCCGACTGCGTCTTGGGCGTGGCGCGATTGATTTCATCGGCAAGCACGAGGTTCGCAAAAATGGGGCCCTGCTGGAAGCGCAGCACCTTGTGGCCGCGCTCGTCGGTTTCCATAATGAGGCTGCCGACGATATCGGCGGGCATCAGATCGGGCGTGAACTGGATGCGGGAATATCGCAGATTCAGAGCGCGCGCCAGTGTCCGCAACAGGGTCGTTTTGCCCAGACCAGGCACTCCTTCAAGAAGTACATGGCCGGCGGCAAGCAGGCAGATGAGAACGCCATCGACCACGCTCTGCTGCCCTACTATGATTTTGCCGATCTCGGCGCGAACCTGATTGAGCCTCGCGACCGCCGGATTGGCGGCGGCTTCCGTAACCATCTATTGATTCTAGACGAGCGGCGTGACCGGTTGTAACGGGACAAGCTATTCGAAACACCTCACAAGCGTCTACAGCGGTGACCTCAGCCGGAGTCGATCCGCCATGCAGACCCTCGCCTTAGTGTGTTTTTCGCGTCGGTTGTGCTGGCAGGACCCACCCTTCGGTGGCCAATTCGGCCGTCCGGTTGAATGCGACCGGCCTTAAGGAGCGCAAAGAACCTGCACACAGCCCAGATCACGAACAACTACGTCAGATCCTTTATACCCGTGGAGGATGAGGATAAAGCTGCAACGTTACTCGTTCTGAAGGCCGGCGGGAGCGGGAACGATGAAGAGAAAGTAGTCCGGAACCTCGCGTAAGCTATCTTCCGGCAACTCGCCAGTTCCGACAGCAGTACGAAACAGGACGTTGGCTCCCGTCATCTCACGGGCGGCTGAGCGGTCTCAGCCACTGTTTTGCGGACGTGCCGAAGGTGACGATTTCGAAGAAAGAATTCGTGGCTGCACTCCTCGCAGCGATAGGGCCATCTCCCCATTAAGGAATAGATGATCAGAGCAAGATTCGTTCGCTTGCGGCGGCGAAGATTCTGACTACGGCAGTCCGGGCAAAACATTTTAGCGTTACTCATGGTATCGCAAATGGAAGCTGCGGGATTGGGGCCGCGGCGGACACCAGTCCAATTTGGCCTATCGCTATAATAGTGCCTTACCCATGCATCAAAAACTCACCGAAAGACCGGTCGATCCGGACCCTCGCGAAACTGCCGAGTGGCTCGAAGCGCTCGACCAGATCGTGGAAGCTGCGGGGCCGGACCGGGCCTCATTTCTTCTCGATAAGCTGACGAGCCGGGCGCGAGAGAACGGCGTCGACATGCCGCTGCGTACGACGACGGACTATATCAATACGATTCCGCCGGATCGCGAAGCGCCATATCCGGGCGACCGCGCGCTCGAAAGGCGGATCAAGAGTCTGACGCGATGGAATGCGATGGCCATGGTGTCGCACCAGAACAAGTACGACGAGGGCATCGGCGGCCATATTGCGACGTATTCGTCGCTGGCAACTCTGCTTGAGGTTGGTTTCAATCATTTCTTCCACGGCAGCTA